>JAISLV010000076.1 GCA_031277075.1 Endomicrobium sp.
AGAAAGCTCTAAAAGCGGCAAAATTCCCGCCGCTAAATATTATGCGCGTTTAATAGACGCGCGCAATAAAAACGCCGCGCAATCTTTGGGCAAATACGGCGCGGCAATGCCTTTTGATATAAACGATTATCCAAACATTTGTCTGTTTCTTTACGCGGACAAAATGCGCCGAAACATAAACGGAAATAAAGTTGAAAAAGAACTGGAAAAACTCATTGCAGGCTTAAAAGACAGCTTAAGCTATGGCGAGTATAAAGCGTTTCTAGAGCGCGTTGACGATTTTCAAAACGTCAGCCAAATTGCAGCGGAACTTGACCGCATGCCCGAAGAATTTAAAGGGAAATATTTTACGCCCGAGATTACAAAGTTTTTAGATATGTCCGTAAAATTTAGGCAAATAAATCCCATAGAGCTTGTGAGCGAAGAGAGAATGCTTGTCGAAGATATAAGAGCCGCTTTGTCTTTGAACAAGACGGAACTGGAAATTTCTTTTTTAAGCGATTTCTTTTTGTATTTTGAAGATTATTTAAAAGCCTCTATATCGGCTGCCGATTACGAGTATCTTCAAAAAAAGTTTGATAAGTTTATAACTCTTTGGGACAAATACGCTTTTTACAATCAAATGAAAGGGCTTGAAGCGGACTTTAAACTTCTTAAAGATTATTACGAAGCAAACGATAAAAGAAACGAAATATTTTTAAGCGCGTTTTCGCAAAACGCGGATATAGAAAACAAAAATTTTTCAAAAAGAGTTTTTAACGCGCCCGTTTCAAAAATAATTGAAGGGAAAAAAGATATTATCGTAGTGGTCACAGGCGGCTATCACACAAAAGGGCTTGCGGATTTGCTTAACGCAAAAGGCGTGTCTTACGCCGTAGTTACGCCGAGCGTCTCCGGGAAAATAGAAGACGCTTTGAAAAATTATGAAAACGCGGCGGCTGAGCAAGCGGCGATTTTTTCGCAGAGTTTGCAACTCTCTTTGTTTTCTCAAGTTCTGTCTTATTCAATAAACGCCGACGCTCCGTCAAAAGAAATGGCGCAGGGATTTTTTAAATCCGCCGCAAAGACGCTTGCGGGCGTCGCCTACAGCCAAGAAAATGTCGACGTTTTGATAAACGCTTTAAACGAAGCGGTCGCAGCGGGAGGATATAAATACGTCTACAACGCTCAAACGGGCTATGTGACTTTTCAATCCTCAGACGGCAAATACGGCGAGCCTTTTATTCAAATATTAAAAAATCAAGACGGAACGATTTCAGTAAGCGACGAATATTTAGCGCGAGAGTTAAAAGACAAAGTTCTTTTAAAGGATTACGGCAAACTGGTTTCTAAAGAAGAATTTCAAGAGTTTGTTGAAAATATGAAAACGGTTTTAAAAGTTTCTACGCTTGATTTCGGCATAGACGCTTTTTTGCCTAAAGTCTACGCTTCGTCGCTGGCGATTTTCAGCTGGGCGGCAAAAAACGGAATATATTTAGACATAGACAATTTAAACGGAACGACTTACGATATGGAACGTTTCGGAGCAGCCGAAGAAATTCTGCCCGAAAATCCGCAAATTGCAAAAATGCCGGCGCCTGTTCAAAACGCCGTTGCGCGTCAGTATATAAAAACGCTTGGGTATAAAGGTTCGGCTTTATTTGCGGCGCGGATGTTGAACGAGTTTTTGCCGATAAATCAAGACACGCTTGAAATTTACGCGGCTTATCCTAACTCAAGAGCCGCTGAAATTTTAAACCAAATAGACGCTTTAAGAAAAGGCGAACGTCTAGATTACGCAAGCCCGATAAACAAGCCCGGCACGGCGGGCGTGAGGGGAGCTATAGGCGACAGGCTTGCAGGACTTGACATAGCTTCGGCGCAGGTAATAGCGCAGGCTCAGGCAGACCTTGCCAAAGAAGCGGGAATGTCGGACCAAACGATTTCAATAGCGGGCGACACAAGATACGGCGGCTCGGAATTCATAAAAGCCGTAGCGGGAGTTTTTATAGCAAACGGTTTTAAAGTTGAAATTTTTGAAAGCGCCATTCCGACTCCTTTGATTTCCTTTTACACTAAAGACAAAGGCATAGGCGTAAATATTACGGCAAGCCATAACAGAGGTTCGGATAACGGCTATAAATTTACTATAGACGGGGCGCAGGCGTCGGACGACTACGCAAAAAAACTTATGTCCCGCATGGACGAAATCGCCGAGCTTGAAAAAAGCGGAAACGCCGCGGTAAAATACGAAAGCCCCGAAGGAAAAATGATAGTTTCGCCTACCAGAGACGTAAGCGTAAATTACGCAAACGCTTTACTTCAAATGGCGGCGGGTTTTTTTAATATTTCAGAGCAAGAGCTGAAAGATAGAATACGGGAAAGCCAAAACGCAGGCAAAGCCCCGCTTTTTGTTTTTGAAGTAAATAACGGAGCCTCGCCGGTAGTTTGGGGAGACATTTTTACGGCTTTTGGAATAGATACAAACAATGTGGTAATGTGAAACGAAGGACGCGACGTGACTTACGGAGCTTTGACGGAAGAAGACAGAGGCGCGCCTGAACCTAACTCAAAAAATCTTGCAAATTTAAGAAAGTACATAGAGAGCATTATCGCTATGGAGCGTCCGATATTTGGCGGAGCGACAGACGTTGATTCCGACAGAGTAGGCACGCTGATGTATACCGATGAAAACAAAAGCCCTGAAGTCTCGGGTAAGTTAGATAACTTACCGCTTGCCGGACTTCAAGGCTACGGCAGTAATATAAAACAAAAAAGCGATATTGTCAATAGTTTAGCGGCGCGTCAAGCGGATGTTTCAAAGGCGATAGATGAAAGCGAAAACAATAGCCCTGAAGTCTCGGATAAGTCAGATAACTTATCGCTTAGCGGACTTCAGGGCTACGGCAGTAATATAAAACAAAAAAGCGATATTGTCAATAGTTCTATAGATGAAAACGCAAAACCCGAGATAAAAGAACTCACTCCAAACCATATAGCTCTTATTATGGCTTACGCTATAGCTAAAAGTAAAGGCAAAGGGAATTTTGCCGCAAACGACGTTTTTGTCCGCACAAGCCCGTCTACTCATCTTTTAGATTATTTTGCCGCCTTATACGGAGCAAATACGCATCCCGTCAACGTTGGTTCAAAATATATCGCTGAAAAAATAAACGATGCCGCTTTAAACGTTCAGCTTGGCATGGAAAGTTCAGGCACTATACTATTTAAAAATTGGATATACGATAAAGACGGACCTATGGCAAATATTTTGACGTATTTGATACCTATAATTACAGGGCAGTCTTATTCCGAAATTTTAAATGAAATTTACGCTTCCGCAGGTTATGAATTTAATTTTGTAGAAGCTAAAGCGGACTTAGGAAAAACCGAAGAAGAAAAAGCCGCGACAAAAAGCGCGGCTGTCAATTTCTTTAAAACCGCCTCAAAAGAAGAAATAGCAAAAATACTGCCTCTTCTTACGCTTTCCGACGGAACGCCCGCTTTCCCGCAGGGGCTTGAACTCGTCAGCGTAAATCAAAGCGACGGTTTATATTTGGGTTTTAGAAACGCAAAAACCGACGAGATACGCCAAAAAACGGGGAAACCTCAGCAAGAGGGCGCAAGGGACGATATAATTTGGCTTCAGATGAGAGCCAGCGGCACTGAAAACGCCGTAAGAATTTACGCCGAAAGTTATGATGAAACGCTTACAAAACAGCTTGTAGATTTAGGTCAGCAAATAGCTACGCAGGGCGGCGACAGGCTTAACGATATCGGCGAGGAAAAATCCTACGATAAAATAAAATTGGAATTTAATCAGGCTTTTGAGCTTGCTTTAGACGAGCCGAACAAAGAAAATGTCGCCCGCCTTGAAGATGCGGCATACAATATGTCTTTATATAAAACCGACGACGAACAAGAACAGGAGCGGATAAAGAGAGATATTGAAAGAGCGGCGATATATCTTTACGGCGGAATTAAACTGTTTTTATATAGTTCCGAAATATTAGAACGGCAACTAGACGAACAACCATATGAGAAAAGCTATTTAGAGAAAATATATGACGACTATTTGTCTGCGGAATTACTCCGCAGTAGTTCCCTTGTTATTGCCGCTAAATTATATGCCGTATCATATGGATATGAATTCGACGCTGTTACATTGGGGAATATAGGTTTTATTCTTAACGACATTACATGGTTTAATTTTACTATCGGCAGAAAGAATATAGCTAAAGTGTTTGACAGTATAAAAGAAGGCGATATAGAAAAAACAGCTCAAATTCTGATAAATTTGTGTCCGCCTACAGTAGATGAAGAACAACGGCAAAGCCGTATGCAACTAGGCATGAAAGGCTTTTTGGACGGCTCAAACAAAACAGGTTCGTCAACGCTTTATAGCTTTTCCTTTTTGCCTCTGCTTGCCGTTTTTTCTCAGTCAGATACATTTTTGGGATTAAACGGGACTGTATGGAGCGCCGCGCTTTCTTTCGCAATAATCGCCGCGTTTTTCTTCGGACCGATGGCAGTCCAAAAACTGCTTAAAAGCGTTCGGCAGCGGCAAGGCTTAACGGGTTTGCCTGAATATAAAGCTCTCAAAAAACATTTTAAAAAGCTCTCAAAAGAAAATATAAAAAAATTGCGCGCGGGCGAAACCGCGCAAGACGCTTCCGTTTATAGAAGAGAACTTCAAGGCAAAAACGCTAAAATTGCTTTTGATTTTTCATTTAACA
>JAISLV010000102.1 GCA_031277075.1 Endomicrobium sp.
TCTCGGTTGAGGATTTTCCAATCTTTCAGTTGAGCCAAAATGTATAGGAGCGTCTTTGCTTCTTATATTTGCATAAAATGGAGCCAATCTTTTGCCGCGCGACAGATAAATGCCTTTGCCGTATTTGCTTATCCCCTCTCCCTGCCCTATTTGATTAGCGTCAAATTTGTCGTAATCAAACGGAGTTCCATGCCAAAATACTACAAAATCTTTTTGGAAATTATCCTGCATTGAAGTTTCATCCGTCTGAAATTGCGTTTCTTTTGAAAAAGTTGACACAGGGTTTTCTTCAAAAGATTCTGTTTCTTTTGGCGTTTCAGAGGCGATAATTTTGCTTGTTCCTTCAAACAAGTCAAGCTCTGTAAGAGTTATTTTGCCGTCTTTAGAATATTTAAACAGCCACTGCCTTTCCACTCCTTCGTTTTCCAAATTTATATCGTAAATTGTAATTACGTTTTCTCCAGACATATTGAGTTTAAAATCCGCGTCTTTATAGTAAAAATTAGGAACAGCCGAAGCGCGCGCGCCTATACGCTCTTTAAGCCAGCCTTCCTTATCTTTTTTATCCAAAGCGGCAAAGGCGTCCGCCACCGCGTCTGCAGCGTCGGCGTTTGCAATGCCGAGTTTTCTCATAATGTCAGCTTGAATCCTATAAGCTCTGCTTTCTGTGTCAAAAAGATTTACCAATTCTTCTTTCAAAGCGTCTTCAATATGAACGTTCTCATGGGCAAGCAATACCGCAACGCTTTTTCTCATTTCCAAAGACGGCTTATTTTTCCCAGACGCATCCTTTAATACTTTAGTTGAAATTACAATAACTTCGCCTCCGAGCGCAAGCGCGTCGTAAATTTCATCGCGGCTGTCTACAAATATAACGGGGGCGCTACGTTCAAATTTAACGCCGTTATCTTCAAGCATTTTATAACCGTCTTTTATAAGTTCTTTTCTGGCGGAGGTTTCTTTAATAGAAGCGGCTATTATTTCTCTTATAGCATTTTCGTCGTTTACCGCGCCGGGGTTAAAATTTTTAATTATATTTTCAATTCTTTTATCAGAAAACAATTTTAATATCTCAATGTCTATGCCGTCTGCAATACGACCGCTTGCGGCTAAATCGGCTATGATTCTATATCCCTCTCCTAAAACCCTAATGTTTGCGGTTAATTCGCCGCTTATCGGCTGAGAAAATTTTACTTTAGTAACTACTCCGTCTTCGCCTCTTAATTTTTTATCTTTTATTATAAAATAGTATTTCCCATTTTCTTCTTTTACCTCAACGCGCTCGTCATTTTCAGCCAAACTTATTTGACCGTTATTATTTATCACGTTAAAAAAAGCGCTATCGTTTACGGATACATTCGCAATATATCCGCGGGCTATTTGAGGAACTCTATACGCTAAAGGCGACAATTCCATTTCAGAACGTTCGCGCAATTTGGCGTTAGGGTCAATTTGTTTAAGCGCCGTTTCTCTATCGTCACCCGCAGTATCTTTGTCCAAAATAAAACTTGCGACATATAAATTTTTCCCATCGCTTAGAGAAACATTATCGGAAAATTTGTAATCATTTTCATTTTCGCCTTCTACGCCCAAAGTTCCTATGCCTCCTCCGTAAAAGCCCGCTTCCCTAGACAAAACAAGTTCTTCAAGAGACATCTGCGGCTGTTTTTCATTAATGACAAAAACCGCTCCGCTTTCGCTTATATAAATATAAAACGGTTTTGAAAAATCGCTGTGATTGCCATGGCTTACGGCGTTTTTGAGAACTTCGCTTAAAGTAAAGTCTGCGCTTTCGTCTTTTACTTTAAGCGCTCCTATTAAAACTCCAGAAAAATCCGACAATATATCAGACGCCAGATGTTTATCGCCTTTCCATTTATCTAAGGAAATAGAAAATACTCTATTTTTCAAATCTTCGCCGCTTTTGCCGAGCAATTGTTCTTTTGCCCAAGCCCTCACGTTTGAATGTAAAAATTTAGAATTCTTAAAAATTCCATATTGCGTAACGTCGTCTCCCGTGACCTGCGAAGGGTCTAAATTTACGTCTATAGATATTATTTCGTCTGCAGATAATTTATCTTTTAAAATTTCTTCTATGCTCGTTTCACTTGTTTGGGGCTTTTCGTAGCTATAATTTTGAATAACTTTTTTATTGAGCAAAACATATTCCGTTTTCCCTAAAATATTAGCGCCTTTAATCATATCGTATTGTTTGCTCAACTCTTCTAGTTTTTCTTTAGTTATTCTTTCAATCGCTCCGTTTTCAGTAAGTTCAAGTATTTTTGCGTCGGCGTTTATTTCAAAAACGCCTATTCCTTTGCCTTCCCCCGCTTGGAGCGCATAGCGCTGCGCGGACTGTCTGCCGCCGTCTGCGTCAAACAAATAAAAACCCGCGTAATTTCTTCCGCGTTTTTGCTGTTTTTGAGCTTTCCTGAAAACGTCTAAACTTTCCAAATTAAAACTTTCATCCAAACCGCCGTGATAAAACGTTTTTGTTTTTATGTTTTCATTTTGCCCTTCATTTACAATATCGGCAATTTGAGCGGCGTCTTGAGTAGCGTTAAAACCCTCTATTTCCGAAACGCCAGAGTTTTCTTCGTAATTTAAAAAAGGGTCGTTTATTTTTGAAGGTTTCGCATAGTCTTTAGGAAATATCAATATCTCGCCCGATTTATAAACAAATACATCCCAATAATCTTTATCTTTGCTTTCTTTGTTGTAGTCAAATATTTGAAAGCGCGCTAAAAAATCTTTTTTGCCTTTCGCCTCTTGGGGAGCGTTCATTAAAAACTCAAAATATTGATAATACGCTAAACTAGGATTTACGGAAAGCGCTTTCGCTCCGAATTGTTTTTTTATTTTTTCTTTTACGGCTTCTTCATTGTTTGCAAGAATTTCAAAAGCTTGCGCGACTTGTAATATTGAGGGTCTATTTATTCCTATTTTTTGTAAAAAATTATATTCGTTTTTGAAAGCGCGCGACTCTGTTTTAAAATGACTCATATTCGGGTCTTCAAAATAATCGTCAATATGCGTATTTTCGTGCGCTATAAGCTCGCCAATTGTAGCCAGTCTATGTTGTCCTCTTTCGGCTTTAAAAGCAGAGCTGAATATTATTATCATATTGCCGTCTACAGACATGCCGTAATTTTCAGGCGTATCTATAATAAAAACCGACGGAATATGTTTAAAAGAAACTCCCAGCTTTGCAAGCTCGGCATATATATCGCCTATTATGGATTCATTGTCAATAGACGTTTGAATAATATCGGCAAACGTTTCTTTTGGGATATCCATATCAAAGTACTGTTTTAAAGCGTCTACGACCTCGTCTGATAAAACTTCAAGGTATTTTTCCGCCTTATCTATATCTTTTAATAAACCGCTTTCCCTTATTTCCTTTGCCATCTTGTAACTGTCATGGGGTTTTTCCGCCTCATTTATATCTTCCGCCGAACTGCTTTCCGTTAAGGCGTCCGCTATAACGGAAGTTTTCTCTTTTGTTCCCAAATCATTTTGGGTTCTTATAATGTCGGTAGAATCGCGTTTGACAAAGTAAGAGTAATCTATTGCCATATGCGTTATTAAATTTGACGCTGCCGAAACTAATAAACTTGCCCCTATTCCTATAGCAATGGGTATTGAAAGCGGATTTATTGCCAAAACTATCATTCCTGCAATTAAAGGCAAATAAAACGACGCCGATACTATGCCCGCTCCTATCTTTGCGCCTATTGTATCATGCGCTCTTACAAAACCTATAGGATTTAAGGAAGCAAAAAATTCTTTTACCGCAATTTTTGACGACACTTTTAACGGACTTTCCCCTTCCTCTATCATTGCGTCGACATCCGCGCGCGTATTTGGAAGAATGGCGCTTAGTTTAAAAGCGGAACTATTAACGGCAGGACTATACGTCTCACGCGGAAATTGTTTTGCCGCCGCGTCAGACCTTTGCGAATATGCAGCCATCTTTTTATTCCATTGGCTGTCATTGCTTCTTCTATGCAGTCCATTGCCGAATACGCCTTTTATTGCGACGGCTTCTTGTATAAAAGCCTCTTTGCTTATTTCTTCTTCGCTTTTAGCAAGTTCCCCTAATTCTCTGTTTTTAATAAGAACGTATTGACGGGCAAGTATAACCGCTATTTCCTTTATACTGCTTACTTCTGACGGAATAGCTATAATTTTATTGTCTATATCCGATAAATTATCCATAGCTTGAGCGTCGCCTTTTTCAATGTAATCTCTATAAGCCGACGACGCTTTTTCTCCGGATATAAATAAAACTTTTATTTTGTCATTAAATAACGAGGGATCTATTTTGCCGTCTACTATTCTATCTTTATAATCGTCTCTAAGTTTTTCTATTTTATTTACATTTTGAAGCATTACAAAATCTTCGCCTTTTATGTTTAACTTTGGACCTTTATATTTTTCATTAAAATCTTTTGCAAAATTAAGCTCTTTTAACGCCTCTTTAACTTTACTTTCTCTTTCGGGGGTAGTATTATTGACATAACGCGAATCTCTTTTATAAATAGAATCTCTTAACTCGCCTAAATTTTGAAAATTTTTAATAATTTTATCAGTAAACAAATGCAGATATAAAACTTGTTTTGCGCGTAGATTCGCATCTTTTCCATCAAGCTCTATTTTGCCTTCATCAAGCAGTTTTCTTGTAAATTGAAGAGTCAATCTTTGATTTGCGGCGTCTGATATTTGGGAATTGTCTATTCTTTGATTGTAATCGGTATGCGCCGCGACGTTCATAATAATAGGAGCCAATGCCAGCGCAAAAAACGCTCCTAAAGCCGCCCCGCTGAGAATAACTGCAGATATTCCAAACGCCAGCCCAACCGCCGTCGCTATTTTTATTGTTTTTGCGCCCTGAAGACGCAAACCGTATTTTGCAGGATCGGCTTTCATCTCTTCTTTTATTTTTTGGTATTCCCTTATAAATTCGCCGAACTTTTTATTTGACAATCTTTCAACAAAGTCGGGGTTATGTATTGCCACAAACATTTTTGAAGGAAGTAATGCCGACGGCAAAAACTCTAAAACGCCCACTACCGCATTTTTAACAAAACTCCATGCCGATGCGTTATTATAGGCAAGTTTATCCGCTATGCTTTCTGCCGTCTCTTGCGAAGAATCAAGCGTGAGTTTATTATTTAGCGGCAAATTTAACGCTTTTAAAGTTTCATTGCTTACATTAAATACTTTCTGTCCGTCAACATATATGCCGTCGGAATTCAATTCTAAATTTAACGTTTTGTTCCCCGAAGAAACTATTGCGACGCTTATATTGGATTTTGTCGTTTTTAACGTATTATAATCCAATGCGATTTTATTTCCAAATTGATTCTTTAAAGCTGTCAGAATTTTTCCGTTTAGAGTTTTTTGTATAGAAGCCGCATTTGCAGACTGACTTGCAGTTTGTAAATCTTGCGAGTATTTATCTAACATTTGCGCAGATAAGGCTCTGTTTTGCGGCAAATATCTAATTAACTGGTCTAAAAATTGACCTGCGTTTGCTTGAATAAAATCGTCTTTCCCTTTTGCCGTTATGTATACAGTCTGCCCTTGGGTAGCCCAATAAAATCTGGTTTCTAAAGGCGTGCCGTTTGTATGTTGGTCGCTCCCTTGTTTTACATACCAAGCTCTGTCTTGACCTCCCCTTCCGTAAGAATCGTAATTCCCAGAAGGTTTAACTTCAAAAAGACCGGGTTTGCTTGAATCAAAACGCGCTTCGCCGCCTTTATTTATCAGCATTTTTGCTTGACGCTCTGTGATACTAACGCCTTTAGACAGATATTCTTTCACTAACCCTTCGGCGGCGCTCTGCAATTTTTCTGCGCGCGCCTGCTCTTCTTTTGTCAGCTTGACTGTATTTGTCGTCAAGACAGCCCCGTCTGCTCCTTGTTCCCTGTTCCATTGCGAGTGAGCTATTATATTTGCTATATTTGCCGCAAAAACTGCAATCGGTTTTATTTTTGTAAAATTCAACGCGGCGTTATATGCCGCATTTGCCGCGTCAGTTATGGAATTTACGCCTCTTGCATATTCTTGTCTGCTTTCATCGGTATAACCGCTATGGGCTGCAAGAAACTTCTCCCGTAATTGAGCCGCCTTAGCTTCATCGCCGTTTCTTTCAGTTTCGGCTATTTCCGCAAGCTGCCTTCTTTCATAAACAGGCGCAAAAGCAACTCTCAAAATCCAATTCCCTATGCCGGAATTTACAAAACGTTCGCCGAATTTTTCTGCAAAACTATCTCTTGTCGCTTGAGCTGTCAAAGCAATTTGAGCAAGCTGGCGTTTTGACGGTTCAAATATTTCCTCAACAAAATCAAGCCTTTCGCCGTAATTGCGGGTTTTTTCTTCTAATATTTCTTTAGCCGCAATAGCTTCTTGTTTATTCGCCTCGGCATTCATAATGTCAATCGCTTTTTGCTTTTCAGTTTCGTCTTTTATTTCTGAAATTTTTAAATCTTCATAATTTTTAATTCTGGCGTATTGACGGGCAATAATAACCGCTATTTCTCTTGCGTCGGTCAACATTGCAGGAATTACTATTGTCTTATTGTCTAAATCGGTTAAATAATCCGTTGCGTAAGCAAGACTTTTATCTCCTGTAAGATATTCTTCAATATGATTTGTATTTTTGCCGCCTGCCCATTCTCCGTCCAATAATAAGATTTTAATTCTCTTATTAAATTGAGTATCCGGGCTATCGGAATACCTTGACGGCGATAAAAAGTCTTCATGTTTTATTGAAAGTCCTTCGGTTTTTCTAAGTTCTCCTAACGCCCTGTAAATATCGCCGCCTGCCTCCAGATTTCTCCTAGTAAAAAACACGGAATTGTCTATTCTTCTGGCAATAGCGCTCAATACAGGCTTGTTCGCTTCGTCAAAAACATTTCCTGTAAACGCCTTGGGAATATTCTTGACAACTTCGTTTGAAAACAAATCTGAATAACGCCCGTTTTTGCGAAGATTATTTTTGAAATAGTCAAGACTTTGGTCTTTGTCTTTCTCTCTAAGGAATCTATTTATAAAGGAATGACCGGCATCCGATGTCTTTTGAACGGCAGATCTATTCTGAAGCATAACCGCATTAATATCATTTTCATTTCCCAGATAGCCGTCTTGCAAAGTTTTGTCAAAATAATTGTAGTCTATCGCGGTATGAACTCCCATATTTAATAAAAACGCCGACGTAATGCCGATGCCTGCGGCAATCAGAAGAGCAAACGGATTAAGCGTAACAGCCGCTATCGCTACCGCCGCGGCGATACTCGCCGAAAGCGGAGCGTAAAAAGAAGCCGAGACTATTTTAGCTCCTGTTTTACCGCCTTTTGTATCATGTCCTTTTATAAACTTTGAAGGATTTAAAGACGGTATAAACTCTATCCAAGCGACAAAAGCCGCAGCCTGTAAATATTTGCCTTCGTCAAGTATTTTTTGAATTTTTTCGCCGTTGCGTTTATTTTTTTCTTCCCTGCTGGAAAGCAGCGCTTTAATTTTTGAATCTTCCGATTTATTGCCTGCGTATCCTTCGCCTAGCAAGGAGTATTGAACGTATATATCGGGGTTTTCTTGCGCATTGGAGCTTCCGCGCGCGCTAAAATAGAACCCGTCGGCATCAATGCTTGCGCCCAATCCGCGTCCATGCAGCCCTGCGGATTTAGAATAGACATTGTAATCGTTATATGCCCTAAGCTCTGCAAAAAAGTTGCTGTCTTTGTAGTTTGGCTTTTCTTGTTTTGCAAACTCATCGTGAGAAACGGAGTGTCTTTTGTTTAATACGCTAAGCGAATTTACAATTCTGCCGTCTTCTAAAGCGACGGAAGAAACACCTAAATATACGGGTCTTGCTCCCTCTAAGTGATTCCCATGAACAAAGGCGTTCTTTAAATCTTCATGTAAATTTCTATACGGCGAGGAAGCGTCTCCCGTTATTTGCATTTCAGGAAATAATCTTGTAGTTAAAGCTCTAGCCAAAGCATCCATATTTTGATTAACTCTGGCATAGTACTCAAAACTTTTTGCGCTATCTTGCTTTATTGCATTTTCTTCGGCTTCCGTTTTGTTAAAAGTTAAAGAAACGTATTCCCCTGAAATAACGGCGGAGGCAATTTTGTCAATATTTTCCTCTGTAACGTCAAATATTTTTCCAGATTCGTCAAGCGTTTGCATTACAGGCGCGGCGTCTGCCGCAATATCTTCGGTTATGCGTTTGTCTATAATTTCTTTTTCAGACTCGGAAATTTTTTGAGCGTTTTCTTGTTTATCGCCCTGCTCGTTTTGCGCAAGAACCGCTTTTATTCTTGAATCGTCTAACGCTTTAATGCGGTCGTACTGGCGTTTAATTATGTCCGCCGTTACATTTATATTATCTATATTTGACGGAACGACTATAATTTTATTGTCTATATCCGACAACCCGTCTAAAGCGGCGGCATTGCCTTTGGAATAGCCGTCATAACGGGCGTCTGTCTCCCATTCTCCGTCTACAAATACGACTTTTATTCTTTCTTTAAAAAGTTTTTTAAAATTTTCAGAGCTTGGGTCTGACACTCTATGGAGCATTAAAAAATCAGCCCCGTCGACATTGCTCCTTATTATCGCGTCTTCAATAAGTTTTGAGCGCCTATTGGTTTCAAATACAGAATCGTCTATTATGCGCGCCGTATATTTGCCGCCGCGTTTATCAATGTCGTTTACAATTTTGTCCGTAAATAAATATAAATACTTTTTGTAATCGGAAGGGATATGGTCAAGATTTTTAAAATCATCATGGAAAGCGTCAAATTCTTTACTATTAATAAGTCTATTTATAATGGAGTATTTACCCGCCGCGACGGCTTGCGGTTTTGCCGTTTTATTTCCCGTAAGCAAATCCCAAATAGACGTTACCCGGTCGTTTGCAATAGCCATAATGCTGTTTTCATCTTCTAACGTTTCAGCATTGCTTAAATACGACGCGTCTATAGCGGTATGCGTTATTAAATTTGACGCCGCCGCAACCAATGCGCTTGCGGCAATGCCTATTGCAATAGGTATTGAGAAAGGATTTATCGCAGAAACTATTATCCCAGCGATTAACGGCAAATAAAACGACGCCGATACTATGCCCGCTCCTATCTTTCCGCCTCTTGTATTATGCGCTTTTATAAAACCTATAGGATTAAATACGGAAGAAGGGAATTCTTTTATCGCAATCTTTGACGATACTTTTAACGCGCTCTCGCCTTCTTCAAGCATTCTGTCAACGTCTTCGCGCGTGTTTGGAAGAATAGCGCTGACGCCTCTATTATTAACGCTGCGATATGCGTTTATTCTATTAATGATATTTTTAATCGCGTCGTCATTAATCCCTGAATGTTGCAAATAATATACTAACTCGCTTCCTATTGCATTGATATATTCGCCCGTAAACCCCAATCCTTTTAAAATAGAGTAGTGAACTCTATAGGCTATCGCCTCGTCTATCTCGTCACGCGCGCTGTTAGCGTTAGTCAAATGAGTTATTTCATGAGCGACTAATGCGGAAAGGAAATTTATTCTTGTTTGTTTATCGGCGTTCTTTATTTTGTCTATCGCGCTTTTGGTAATGAAAACTCCGTAAGAACCGTATCTTTTAAGAGTAGCCGCCTCGGTATCTTTATCGTTAGTAATATTTGAAATGGCGTTCCCCGACAAAACTATGATATTTGAAATTTTACTTTCTTTTATTTTCTTTATAATCTCGTCCGCTTTAACGGAAGCAAACGCATTTTTTATAATGCCGCTAACCCGTTCGCCCGATAATTCGTTCAAAACGTCTTTCAAGTCGCTCTCATATTTTTTCGTCTCTAAAATAGATTGTTCCACTATGTTTCTAAAAGAATTGACGTCCTTTGGGGCTAATTCAAAGCTCTTATTAACGCTATACCCATTATTCGTATTATTAGGGATAAAAAGATTTTTCTCTCCAAAATATTCATTATGACCGGCGACGGTTAGTATTCCCTTAAAAAAATTATCCGTGAACGCTTCTACATAATCTTTATTTGCTTCCGTTATTTCTATCCCTAA
>JAISLV010000108.1 GCA_031277075.1 Endomicrobium sp.
AAAGAAAGTCGCCCCGAGAGTAAAAGCGTCGGGTAAAATTCTTACGACTTCGCCTAAAAAGGCTAAAACTGCGGTAAAAAAAGAAAAAACGGCGAAAGAAAAATAAACTATAAATCAAAAACGCGGCAGGACTATTTCAAAATAATAGTTCTGCCGCGTTTTTTTGGGAAGTTAAAGCGCGTAGAAATTTGGAAACCTATAATTTTTTGTTGCGGCTGACAATTCTATACGCCATATCTTGCCGTATTTAAAAAAATGTATTTAGACAAACTCAAATCATTATACGAACAATTGAAAGACGTTGAGAAACAGCTCGGCGATTCTGCCGTTATTTCTAACCAAGAACTTTACCGCGAGCTTACAAAGCGGCATTCCTATCTTTCGCCTCTGGCTGATAAATACGAGCAATATTCAAAACTTCTAAAAGATATTGCGGACGCCGAAGAATTAAAAAAGTCCGTTGACGAAGAAATGCGCGATATGGCGTCCGCCGAATACGGCGATTTGTCGGCTAAAAAAGAAAAAATTGAAAACGAAATAAAATTTTTACTTATTCCGCCGGATCCTAACGACGATAAAAATATTATTATTGAAATACGCGCAGGGACAGGCGGAGAAGAAGCCGCTTTGTTTGCCGGCGACTTGTTTAGAATGTATACGCGTTTTGCCGAAAGAAACGGCTGGAAATATGAAATTATAGACGCAAATCCCACAGGGCTTGGCGGCTATAAAGAAGTTATTTTTGAAATAGAAGGCTCTAAAGTTTGGCGTTATATGAAGTTTGAAAGAGGCGCGCACAGGGTTCAAAGAGTGCCTGATACCGAAGCCTCAGGCAGAGTGCATACTTCGGCGGTAACCGTAGCCGTTTTGCCCGAAGCGCAAGAAGTGGACGTTGAAATAAAAACCGAAGAGTTGAGGATTGACACTTATAGAGCTTCTGGCGCGGGCGGTCAGCACGTCAACAAAACCGACTCGGCTATAAGAATTACGCATTTGCCCACAGGTCTTGTAGTAGCTTGCCAAGACGAAAGAAGCCAAATAAAAAACAGAGCAAAAGCCTTCAAAGTTTTGCGCGCAAAACTTTACGAACAGAAACTTTTAGAACACGAAAAACAAATTTCAAGCGATAGAAAGCAGCAAGTCGGAAGCGGCGACCGCTCTGAAAAAATAAGAACTTATAATTTCCCGCAAAATAGAATTACCGACCACAGAATAGGGTTTAGCGTCTACAATATAACTGAAGTAATGGACGGCGATTTGTCGGAGCTTGTAGAAAAACTTATGGAATTCGACGCGCAGCACAGATTAGAAGCAATTAATAATTAAAGTTAAAAATATTTCTTTTAATAATCGCGCAAAAACGCGCTCATAAATCCTTAATTTCAATTTTTATTATGCAAAATAACGTATATTCCGTTTTAAATTGCGCAAAAGAATTTTTGCGTTCAATAAAAATTGACGATTACAAAGCGTCTGCCGAAGAACTTTTGAGCGCGGTATTAAAGATTAAACGTTCAAAACTTGCCGCTGTCAGAGAACAAAAACTTACCGAAAAAGAAATTTCTTTATTCAATTTATATATTCAAAGACGAGCCAAAAGAGAGCCTGCGGCTTATATTTTAGGTTCTTGCGGGTTTATGGGTTTTGAGTTTATAGTAAATGAAAACGTTTTAATCCCAAGAACCGAGACGGAACTGTTGACGGAAGAGGTTTTAAGAGCTTGTAGTTTTGAAAAAGAGAGGAACGCTTTTTGCGGCGGGCTGACTGTTTTAGATTTGTGCGCGGGCTGCGGCTGTATTGCGGTAAGCCTGTCAAAACTCGGCGGGTTTAAAGCAATTTACGCTTTGGATATCAGTTTGAAAGCTCTAGAAATCGCCGAAAAAAACGCTAAAATTAACGAAGCTGAAAATATAATTTTTTTACAGAGCGATATATTTCATTCGGTCAAAGATAAAAAATTTGATATAATAGTTTCAAATCCTCCTTACGTTTCCGAAAGCGAATACGCAGCTTTAGAACCTGAATTAAAATATGAGCCGCAAATTGCCTTAATGACAGGCGAAGACGGCTTATTTTTTTATAGGCGTATCGCGCGGCAGGCGGGCGCGTATTTAAACGGCGGCGGACAAATTTTTTTGGAGTTAAACGCAAATAAAGCCGAAGAAATTAAAGACATATTTTCGCGTTCGGGTTTTAAAAATATAAAAATAATCAAAGACTATTCTGATTTGCCTAGAATATTAACGGCGGGTATAAGTTAAATTGGATAAAATAATAATTAAAGGCGCAAAGCCGCTTAGAGGGACGGTAAAAATTTCGGGTTCAAAAAACTCGGGGCTGCCGATACTTTTTGCCGCGCTTTTAACCGACGAACCTTCTATTATAGAAAACGTTCCGCGCCTTGCCGATATAAACACTACGGTTTCCTTTATGAATTTTATAGGCAAAAAAACCGTTCAAAAAGGCTCAAAGGTTTTTACGTATCAATCAAAACATTACGGGCATGTAGCTCCTTACGATTTGGTTAGAAAAATGAGGGCAAGCGTTTTGATTATGGGACCTCTTATCGCAAGGCTTAAGCGCGTTGACGTATCGCTTCCGGGCGGTTGCGCCATAGGGGCAAGACCTGTTGATATTCATTTAGACGCGTTTAAAAAATTGGGCGCGCAAATTTCGGTTGAAGGCGGTTATGTTAAAATGACCGCTCCCGGCGGACTTAAAGGAACGGATATAAATTTTAGATTTGCAAGCGTCGGCGCTACGGAAAACGTTATGCTTGCGGCTGTTTTA
Source organism: Endomicrobium sp. (assembly GCA_031277075.1). Lineage (GTDB taxonomy): Bacteria > Elusimicrobiota > Endomicrobiia > Endomicrobiales > Endomicrobiaceae > JAISLV01. The sequence continues at coordinate 2,791 of JAISLV010000108.1, forward strand.
GCCAAAGGAACTACAAAAATCATCAATGCCGCAAAAGAGCCCGAAATTGAAGATTTAGCGGACGTCTTAAATAAAATGGGCGCAGACGTCAAAGGCGCGGGAACGAAACTTATTGTAATAAAAGGCGTTGAAAAACTTAAAGGTTTTAAACATTCCGTTATACCCGATAGAATAGAAGCGGCTACTTATCTGCTTGCCTCGGCGATTACTAAAGGCGAAATTACGCTTCAAAACGTCTGCCCGCCGCATTTGCGCGCGGTAATTGATAAACTTAAAAAATCGGGTCTTTCAATCGGCGAAAGAGGAAACGAAATTGCGGCAAAATGGACTAAAGAGCTAAAACCCATAAATATAAGCACGGCGGTTTATCCGGGTTTTCCTACGGACGTTCAGGCGCAGTGGACGGCTTTAATGTGCTTGCTGAAAGGCAAATCAAAAGTTTGCGAAAATGTTTTTGAAAACAGGTTTTTGCATATTGCGGAACTTCAGCGTTTCGGAGCAAATACGGCTATTGACGGCAAATGCGTAAATATAGACGGCGTCAAAGAATTTTCGGGCGCGCCCGTAATGGTTTCAGATTTAAGAGCAGGCGCGGCTCTCGTTCTTGCAGGGCTTGCCGCAAAAGGCAAAACTGTAATTTCAAGGATTTACCATTTAGACAGAGGCTACGAAATGCTTGAAAAAAAATTTAAAAAGCTCGGCGCGGATATCAGAAGAGTAAAAAGCGCGTAATTATATATATAAAACTCTAATTTATTAAGGAATAAACGGGCGGCTTTCTTGCGGGGGAATACAAAAACAGAATTTTTGACGGAAAAATCTAGGACATTGACCATTTGTTTTAGAAATGGCAAAATACTTTCTTACGGCAGATTTTTGAAACTGTAAACGGAGTAGCTATATTTTTTTATGCTTGTTTAGAATTTCTCAATCGGCAGTTTGTTTATATAAAATAAATATTTTAGAGAACGGGTAAAAATAATGGCAAAGCAGACTACAATTTTAAAAGAAGTTTTTGTTGAAGGCGTCGGACTTCATTCGGGGAAAAACAGCAAAGTAGTTTTTAAGCCCGCTCAGGCAGGTAAAGGGATATGTTTTATAAGGGTTGATTTGCCAAATAAACAGGAAATTGAAGCCGTTTGGCAAAACGCGGCGTCGGGGCAGGCAATACGCGGGAGCGTAATAGAAAAAAACGGCGCGCGGATTTACACTATTGAACACATAATGTCTGCCGCGTCGGCTTTAGGCATAGACAATATGCTCGTTGAAATAAATAACAGCGAGCCGCCTATTCTTGACGGCAGCGCAAAAATTTTCGCAAAAACGCTTTCCGACGCGGGAATTAAAGAGCTTGAAAGCCCGAGGCAATATTATGCGCTGAAAGAACCCGTTCATTTTGAAGCGGGTAAAACAAAAATCTCAGCATATCCAAGCGACAAACTAGAAATAGAATGTTCCATATCCTTTAATCATCCTTATTTGCGCCATCAAGAAATGAAAATTGAAAACATCAATAAAGAGTTTTATATAAACGAGCTTGCGTCGGCAAAAACTTTTTGTTTTGATTACGAAATAGAAGCGCTTCAAAAAAGCGGTCTTGCGCTGGGCGGAAATATGGATAACGCCATTGTCGTCTCTTTAGACGGCATACACAATAAAGAGCCTTTGCGCTATTGCGACGAATTTGTCCGCCATAAAATTTTAGATTTAATCGGCGACATATATTTAGCTGGAAAACCTATAAAAGCAAGAATTGTCGCGGATAGACCCGGACATCAAAACAATATAGGTTTTGTAAAGGAATTTATAAAAAAAGCCGTTATTGAAACGGAAGCGGTCGCGGAGGATAAAGTGAAAGAAGAGAAATTAATAGAGGGCGAAAGAATATTAAGCCACGAGGAAATCCTCAAAATTATACCCCATAGGTTTCCTATAATAATGGTGGACAAAGTTAAACTTAACGACGCCGAGCCTCAAAAAGTTACGGGCTATAAATGCGTCAGCGGGAACGAAGGATTTTTTCAGGGGCATTTTCCCGGAAATCCTATAATGCCGGGCGTATTGATAGTAGAGGCTATGGCTCAAACTTCCTGCGTAATGCTCCTTTCAAAAAATGAAATGAGAAACAGTTACGCTTATTTTATGTCTATAGACAATGCGAAATTTAGAAAACCCGTAAAGCCCGGCGATTATTTAGAGATGAAAGTTGAAATAGTAAAAGGCGGAACGAGGCGAGGCAAGGTAAAAGGTCAGGCTTTTGTCGACGGCGTTTTAGCTACGGAAGTTGAGTTCGCGTTTGTTGTGGTAAGCAAAAACGATAATTAAGAACTAGAAATTTGCGGCGCATTGCTTGGGTTGAAATTTTTATCTGCGGGGCGTCTGCGCCGTCAAGCCCGCCGCATTTCTTTGCGGATGCGTTATTTAAAGGCTGCGTCTTGCAAATTTGGCGGGAAATTTCGTTTTGCCGCGCCGCTCTGCGGGCGACATTTTTGTAAAAGCATAAATTTTTAATTTTAAGGATATTTGAATGATTCACAAAACGGCAATAATTGATAAAACGGCAATAATTGAAGACAATGTTGAAATAGGACCTTACGCCGTTATAGGACCAGAAACTGTTGTCAAAAGCGGAACTGTTATTCACGGACAATGCGTTTTAGAATACGCCGAGGTCGGACATAACTGCGAAATTTTTAATTTTTCTTCCATAGGCAAAAGACCGCAGGATTTAAAATATCAGGGCGAAAAAACAAAAGTTATTATCGGAGACGGAACTACAGTCCGCGAATGCGTCACCGTCAACAGAGGCACGGCTGCCGCTGGGCAAACCATTATAGGCAAAAATTGTCTGCTCATGTCTTGCTCTCACGTCGCGCACGATTGCATAACCGGCGACAACGTTATAATAGGATACGCTTCGGGCATTGCGGGACACGTTGAAATCGGCGATAACGCGATACTTAGCGGCGACGTTGGCATTCATCAATTTGTAAGAATAGGAAAATTCGCAATGCTTGGCGGAGGCGCAAAAGTTGTAATGGACATTATCCCTTACGCTATCGCGCAAGGCGACAGAGCCGTTTTGGCGGGCTTAAATATAGTCGGAATGAAAAGAAAAAAAATGAAACTTTCCGAAATTGAAGAAGTTAAGAGCGCCTACAGAGTTCTATTTATATCTAAACTTACCTTAAACGACGCTCTTGCAAAACTTGAAAATAATCCAAGCAGGCACGTTCAAGAAATTATAAAGTTCGTCAAATCTTCTCAGAGAGGAATTGCAAGACCTTAAAATTTATGGGAGTTTGAGTTAAAATAAAATTTTCCAACTTCTTTTAGGATATAAAAAATGATTCACAAAACCGCAATAATAGACCCGTCGGCAATTATAGAAGACAATGTTTCAATCGGAGCGTATTGCGTTATCGGCGAAAATGTTTCGATTAAATCCGCGACGGTTATAGGTTCAAACTCTTATTTGCAACATTGCGAAATAGGAAATAATTGCAAAATTTTTAATTCGGTTTCCGTAGGAACTCCTCCTCAAGATATAAGCTATAAAAACGAGCCTTCAAAAGCCTATATCGGCGACGGAACGGTTTTAAGAGAATTTGTAACAATTAACAGAGGAACAAAAAAAACGGGCAAAACCGTTATCGGCAAAAACTGTTATTTTATGGCGACGTCGCACGCAGGACACGATACTTGCGTCGGCGACAACGTTATCGTAGTCAACGGGTCTTCGTTAGGCGGACACGTTGAAGTCGGCGACAACGCTTTTATAGGCGGAAATATCGGAGTTCACCAGTTTTGCCGCATAGGCAAAGGCGCAATGAGCGGCGCGGGGTCTCTTATTACTATGGACGTAATTCCTTATTCAATGTGTCATGGCGACAGAGCTGTGCTAAGCGGTTTAAATTTGGTGGGAATGAAGAGAAGAGGAATGACAAGCGCGCAAATTGAAGAAATAAAAGACGCGTATAGAATTTTATTTATGTCAAAGCTGCTTTTAACCGACGCGCTTTCCAAATTAGAAAATTCAAGTTCGCTTTATGTGAAAGAAATAGTCGATTTTATAAAAAGTTCAAAACGCGGCATAGTAAGACCCGCCTAAATGCTGGCGTTAACGCCTACAGTAAAAATAGTCGATTAGCGGCTTGTTTGTATAAATGGGCGTCTCTAAAAACATAAAATGTTCGTAATTGCCGCTTTTCTGATGCCCAAATGCCGCAGAGACAATGTCGCAAGGCGCAAGGCAAGACGGGCGTTAGGGTTTTTAGAGACACCCAAATAATTCAGCGGATAATAATAATGAACAAAATCGGACTTATAGCGGGCAACGGGCGGTTTCCGTTTTTAGTGGCGCAGGAAATTAAAAAAAGCGGAGACGAAGTTATATGCGTCGCCTTGAAAGAAGAAGCAGACCGCGAGCTTGAAAAGTTTTGCGATAAATATTATGAAGTTTCCCTCGGGAAATTTCAAAAAATAGTGGATTCTTTAAAAGACGCGGGCGCAAATACGGCTGTAATGGCGGGGCAGGTAAAGCATGTTAAAATTTATTCGGCAATAATACCAGATTTTCGCGCAATTAAAATTCTCTCAAGTCTAGTAAATAAAAAAACCGATACGATTTTAAAAACTGTCGCAGACGAATTTGAAAAAGACGGGATAAAACTTATGCCGTCGCATTTATATCTTACTTCTTTGCTTGCCAAAAAGGGTTTGCTTGTCGGTAAAAAACTTTCTTCCAGCGAACAAAAAGACGTAGATTTTGGCTTTAAAATAGCAAAAGGAATATCAAGTTTTGACATAGGGCAAACCGTCGTCGTAAAAGACCGTTCCGTTTTGGCTGTGGAATCTGTGGAAGGCACAGACGAGTGCATAAAAAGAGCTTACGCTTTAGGCGGGGACGGCGCGATAGCCGTAAAAGTTGCAAAACCTAATCAAGATTTTCGTTTTGACGTCCCAGTTATAGGGACGCGCACGGTAAATACGCTCAAAGAAAATAAAATAAGAGCTATGGCAATTGAAGCTGACGTCACTTTGATTTTAGACAAAGATGAAGTAATTAAAGAGGCTAAAGATATTGGCGTAACAATAATATCCGTTTAGTTTTGCATTGGTTAGCGCATATAAGCGTAAAGGAAAAATTATGACGCAAGAAATTCAAGACGCTTTGCTTGAAATAGGGAGCGAAGAAATCCCCGCAGGATATATTGAGCCTGCATTAAAGCAAATAGAAGAGTTTTCTATAAATTCTTTCAAAAAAGCAGGTTTAGATTTTTCCGCCGTAAAAACTTTTGCCACGCCCCGAAGGCTTGTTTTATACGTTGAAAACCTTGCGTCTAAAAGCCAAGATAAAATAGAAGAGATATTGGGGCCCGCCGTTTCAGCGGCAAAAGACGCCGCAGGAAATTGGACTCAAGCGGCTGCGGGGTTTGCCCTTAAAAACGGCGTAAAACCTGAACAACTTACAAAGAAAGTTTCAGAAAAAGGCGAACGCCTTTGTTTTGTCAAAAAGACAAAAGGCGAAAAAACGCAAAAATTGTTGGCTGAAATTTTTCCTGAAATTATCAAAAACATTTATTTCCCAAAAACTATGGTTTGGGAAGAAAGCGGTTTTAAATTTGCGCGTCCGATAAGAAATATTTTAGCTCTTTACGGAAATAAAACTATAAAATTTCAAATTGCCGGCGTGAAATCTGAAAATTGGACTATCG
>JAISLV010000052.1 GCA_031277075.1 Endomicrobium sp.
AAGAAGGAAGAGAAAGAATAGATGAACAACAAACGGCAGATGCTGAAACAAGTTCAGCATGACAGGCACGGCAATGATAGGCTTTGCACCCCATCGCCGTCACCCAAAACTGACGCGAAGCGTCACCCTGAACTTGTTTCAGGGTCTCTTTCAGGGTCTCTTTCAGCGTCTTTTTCAGTGTCTCTTTCAGCGTCTCTTTCAGTATCTGTTATTTGCTGTTTTTTTGCGGTTGACGCTTAACGGCAGATTCTGAAATAAATTCGGAAATGACGGACAACTGCGAAAGGCAAAGACGCGGCTTGCATTTTCTTCTTTGAACTGCCGCAAAATTTGCGGCAAGGACGAGCATTATAGGTTTTTGCAAGACGCCCAAGAGCTTATTTACCGCTGTTTTTTAATATCCGCAAAGAATTTAAAATCGCTAAAAACGTAACTCCTACGTCGGCAAAAACCGCCGCCCACATTGAAGCCGCGCCTGCCGCGCCTAAAATTAATACGGTCGCTTTTACGCCAAGCGCAAAAATTATATTTTGCCAAACTATTGTTTTCGTTTCTTTCGCTATTATAAGAGCCGTCGCCGTTTTTGAGGGTTCGTCTTTCATCAAAACTATATCGGCGGCTTCTATGGCTGCGTCGCTGCCCGCGCCGCCCATTGCAAAACCAATGTCTGCGCCAGCGATGACAGGAGCGTCGTTTATGCCGTCGCCTATGAAAACGACTTTTAAACCGTCTGCGGATTTTTTTATTTCTTCAACTTTTTTAAGTTTTTGGTCGGGCAGAAGATTTGAATATGTTTCGTCAACTCCTATTTCTTTTGAAACGCGCAAAGCCGCGCCTTCCTTATCGCCTGTAAGCATAATGATTTTTTGCGCGCCGAGATTTTTTAATTCTTTTATTGTCGCCTTGGCGTCTTCTTTTATTTCGTCTTCAACAGCGATTATGCCGATAAATTTTCCGTCTGCGGCGACATACACGCAAGAAAGCTCGGAATCTGAAAGAACAGCGACGCCTTCTTTTTCTAAAAATTCTTTTTTACCCGCCAAAACGTTTTTCCCGCCGATTTCAACGCTTACGCCGTACCCTGCGTGTTCTTGGTAATTTGCCGTATCGTTTAACGCAAAGCCCGCGTCCATATATTCTTCATCGGCTTTTTTAACTACGGCAATAGCTATAGGATGCGTGGAAAATTTTTCCGCCGCCGCCGCGTATTTTAACAGTTCTTCTCTTGTAAATCCGTTTTCAGGCAAAATTTGAGAAACTTTAAAAACGCCTTTTGTAAGCGTGCCTGTTTTATCAAATATAAAAATTTTGGCTTGAGTTAAAGCCTCAATAAAATTGCCTCCTTTTATCAGTATGCCTTTTTTTGAAGCCGAGCCTATCGCGGCAAAATAACTTAAAGGAACGGAAATCACCAAAGCGCACGGGCAAGACACGACTAAAAACACCAAAGCTCTGTAAAGCCAATCTGAAAAGAGCGCGTCTTTAATCAGCAAAACGGGCAAAAAAGCCAAAGACGCCGCCGTAAAAACTACTGCCGGCGTATAATATTTTGCAAACTTTGATATAAATTTTTCAGTTTGGGATTTGTTTGCGCTTGCGTTTTCTACAAGATTTAAAATTTTTGAAACTGTAGATTCGCTAAAAATTCTGCTCGCCTTTATAGTAAGAAGCCCTCTTTTATTTACGCCGCCCGATAAAATCTCGCTGCCTTTTGAAACGTCGTAAGGCGCGCTCTCGCCCGTTAAAGCGGATACGTCTATAAAAGATTTCCCGTCAACGACTACGCCGTCCAAAGGAATTTTTTCGCCCGGTTTTACTATTATTAAATCGTCTTTTTTTACGTCGTAAGGCGAAACTTTTACTATTCCGTTTTCCGTTTTCAAATTTGCGTAATCAGGGCGTATGTCCATAAGAGACGCGATAGAGCTGCGCGATTTTGCAAGCGCGCTTTCTTCAAAAAACATTCCGACGCGGTAAAAAAGCATTACGGCGACGGCTTCCGCATATTCGCCTATTGCAAGCGCGCCGAGCGCGGCGGCGCTCATAAGAAAATTTTCGTCAAAAATTTTCCCTTTGAGAATATTTTTTGCGCTCGCACAAAGAACCCGATATCCGACGGTCAAATAAGCCGCCAAAAATAAAATTACGCCGACAGTTTTATTTTGCGATTCAAAAACAAAAGCCGCGGCAAACAATAAAACGCAAACGCCTATAAGCGCTTTGCCTGAATTTTTAGAACGCTCTTTTTCGCGTTCAATATGATTAACTTCTTGTCCGCAACAGGAACAGCCGCTTGCGCAACTTATATTTTCCGTATTTATAACGCCTGCGTCTTTCTTCATAAAATCTCCCTTTTTTTATACACTGCCATTTGGGTGTCTCTAAAAACCCTAACGCCCGTCTGAGCCTTGCGCCTTGAGAGACATTGTCTCTGCGGCGTTTCTACATCAGAAAATTTGTCCGTCCTTGCTCTTAGGACGTTCTACATTTTCTTCTTTGAACTGCCGTAAAATTTGCGGCAATTACGAGCGTTATAGGTTTTTAGAGACACCCTATATTATTTGCTTGCCTTGCGGATGCGCGGGTTAAAATGATTGCTTGAAATATATTTTTGTGTTAGACTAAATCAATATTCCTTGCTGGCGCAAAAACTGATTTTAATTTTTTGTCTTTTATCGTTTGCTCGGCGGTTTCTTTAAGCGGGAATTCAAAAATGTTTTTTAAAAGGAGAAAACGAAAATGAGTTCAATTCTTGCTTTGTTTTTAAAACTTTCAAGTTTCGGGTTTTTCGTATACGGTATTTTTGTAATAGTTAAGTGGTATATCAATTGGATTTCATACTATTTTATAGGCGACATTAAACCGTCTCTTATAGTAGGTCTTGCGACTTTTTTTCTTTCGCCGCTTGCGGTGGTGGTGGATTTGGTTTGGCATTCTCTTCAAAAAAGCGCTGTAGACGCCGCCGTAATTTTTGCAGCTTGTCTGATAGGCGGAAGAATCCTGCTTTTTATGAGCGAAAAGATAGGTCCGAGAAATTAAATTTTTAAAAAAAGCAATCGTCTATTTCTTTTTTGAAAATATGGTATAATAATTTCAGCTCCTATACGGAGCTGATTTTTTATTTTAAAAGGGTTAGATATGAAAACGCCTTTGAGCAAATTAAGACAATCTATAGACGATGTAGACGGACAAATTGCGCGGCTTTTAAATAAAAGGGCGGAGCTTGCATTGTCCGTAGGCAAATCAAAAAATCTTGCCGCAACGGCAGGCGCGGGCAAAGCCGTTTATGTTCCGTCGCGCGAAAAAGAAGTTTTAAAAAAAGTTAAAGCCGCAAGCCGCGTTTCAAAAGGCAAGCTAAGCGGCGAATCTCTAGAAGCCATTTACTGCGAAATTATAAGCGCGTGCAGAAACCTTGACACGCCAAATAAAATAGCTTTTTTAGGTCCTTGGGCTACGTTTTCGCATCAAGCGGCTATTAAAAATTTCGGGTCTTCGGGGTTTTTTATACCGACTGCTACGGCGGGAGAAGCGCTGAAAGAAGTTGAAAGCGGGCGCGCTGATTTTGCCGTTGTTCCCGTTGAAAATTCCAATGAAGGCTCTGTAAACGGCACGCTTGACATTTTAGTTGAAACCGAACTAAAAATATGCGCCGAGATAAGTTTGAAAATTGAGCAAAGTTTTTTGGTTAAAGACCAAAAAGTTCAACCGCTTAGAATTTATTCTCATTCGCACGCGCTTGCGCAATGTCAAACTTGGCTTGCTAGAAATTATCCCGACGCTGAATTAATACCAGTGTCTTCTACGGCTGAAGCGGCGAAAAAAGCGTCAAAAGAAAGTTCCGCGGCGGCGGTGGCTTCTGAAGCCGCTGGGAAAATTTATAAATTGTTCGTTTTACAAAAAGGAATACAAGACAACAGAGAAAATTTTACAAGGTTTTTTGTAGTCGGGAAAATTTTAACAAAACCTACTGGCAAAGATAAAACAAGCCTTGTGTTTATAGTGAAAGATAAAGTCGGCGCGCTGTACAATATTTTGGGAGTTTTCAATAAAAATAAAGTAAATCTTACAAAAATAGAATCGCGTCCGACCAAGAAAAAAGCGTGGGAATATATGTTTTTTGTAGATATTGAAGGACATATTGACGACGCAAAAATTGTAAAAACGCTTGGAGAACTAAAAAAACATTTGACGTTTATAAAAACGCTTGGCAGTTATCCTAAAGCCTAGCTGTAATCGGCAAACGCGGGCTTTGATTTAACGCATAAAAATATTGGAGACATAAAATGGAAATAAAAAAATTAGTTAGAAAGTCTTGTTTGGGTTTTGAGCCATATACGGCTGGAAAACCTATAGAGACGCTCAAAAGAGAAATGGGACTTGCTAAAATCATCAAACTTGCTTCAAACGAAAATCCTCTCGGCGCGTCAAAAAAAGCGGTAGCCGCAGTAAAGAAAAACCTTGAAAAAATATTCTTTTACCCCGATTCAAATTCTTACGAACTAAAACAAAAACTGTCCCAGCGATATAAAATGCCGTCTGCCAATATTTTTACTGCGGCTGGCGGCGATGAAATAATAGAGCTAATAGCAAAACTCTTCTTTAACAAAGAAGACGAAATAGTGATGTCAAAACATTCTTTCATAAGATATTCTATGGCGGCAAGGCTTATGGGGTCAAAATCGGTAATCGTTGCGATGAAAAACGGATTTAAGCACGATTTGCCCGCTATGGCGAAAGCCTGCAACAAAAATACAAAAGCGGTTTTTGTAACAAATCCGAATAATCCGACAGGCACTTATAATACCAAAGCCGAGCTTGCGGCTTTTTTAAAAGATTTGCCTTTAAATAAGTTCGGATACAAGCCGATTGTAATTTTAGACGAAGCCTATTACGAATACGCCGCGCTTGAAAAAGATTACTGCGGCGGTTTGGAATTTTTAAACGACAATCCGAATTTAATAGTTTTTAGAACTTTTTCAAAAATTTTCGGTCTTGCCGGTTTAAGAGTCGGCTACGGTTTTGCAAGCAAAGACATAACGGACTATATTGAAAGAACGCGCCCGCCTTTTAACGTAAATATTTTGGCGCAGGCGGCGGCGGCGGCGGCGATAAACGACAAAGAACAGATAAAGAAAAGCCAAACTCTTATCAAAAAAGAAAAGGCGTATTTGTATAAAGAATTTGAAAATTTGGGCGTTAAATACGTAAAATCAGCGGCGAATTTTATACTTTTCAATTCGTCTCCGCTCAAAGGCAAAGAATTGTTTGCGGAACTTTTAAGAGAGGGCGTAATAACCAGAGCTATGGACGAATACGATTTGCCCGACTGGGTAAGAGTAACTATAGGACTGCGCAAAGAAAACGAACTTTTTATAAAAAAGCTGAAAAAAGTTTTAAAAAAATAGAGGAATTTATGATAATAACTTTAAAAAAAGGCGCAAAGCCGAAAGAAATTGCAGCAGTAACCGAGAAAATAAAAACTTTAGGATATAAGCCCCACGTTTCTAAAGGAAAAGACGTAACTATTATAGGAATGATAGGCGAATACGCCGAAAAATATAAAGACGCTTTTGAAGCTATGGAAATTGTAGAGCATATAAGCGAAATTCAAAAACCTTATAAGCTGGCTTCAAGAGAATTCAAAAAAAGCAATACCATAATAAAGGTAAGCCGCGGAGTTGAAATAGGCGGCAAAAAAGTTCACATTATGGCGGGACCTTGCGCGATAGAGAATAAGGAAATAATGTTTAACACGGCAAAAATTATAAAAGACGCGGGCGCGACGATTTTGCGCGGCGGAGCGTTTAAGCCCAGAAGTTCGCCTTACGCTTTTCAGGGGCTTGGCGAAAAAGGGTTAAAAATAATTGAAGCCGCAGGCGAAAAATTGCACATGCCCACTATAAGCGAAGCTATGTCGCCCGAACAGGTCGCGCTGCTTTCAAAATATTGCGATATAATTCAAATAGGCGCTAGAAACATTCAAAATTACGATTTGTTGAGAGCGGCGGGAAAGCAGCCTAAACCCGTTTTATTAAAAAGAGGAATGGCTACGACGATAAAAGAATTGCTGCTTTCAGCCGAATACATACTTTCTCAAGGCAATTACAATGTTATGCTTTGCGAAAGGGGAATAAGGACTTTTGAAGATTCCACAAGATTTACCCTTGATTTAAACGCCGTTCCTGTGCTTAGAAAGCTGACGCATCTTCCGATAGTTTTAGACCCTTCGCACGGCACAGGCGTTAGAGAATATGTTGGAACTTTGGCAAAAGCAAGCGTAGCCGCAGGAGCGGACGCCTTGATTTTAGAAGTGCATCCAAAGCCTGAAGAAGCTCTAAGCGACGGACCTCAAAGTCTGCTTCCAGAACAGTTTTGCGCGCTTGTAAAAGAGCTTGACGCCGTAGCTAAAGCTGTAGGCAGGGAAATACTGTAATTAATTTAAAACGCTCCGCAATGCGGGGCGTTTTTTCTATTGGAACATAAAAAATTCGCGCAAATACGGCAAACAATGAAAAGAATAAACGTAGCGATAATCGGTTTAGGGCAGGTAGGCGGTTCTGTTGGAAAAGCTCTAAAGAGTAAGCCGAAAAAGTATTTTATTACGGGCATAGACAGAAATCCCGCCGTATTGAAAACCGCTTTAAAATCTAAAGCGGCGGACGAAGTGTCGCCGTCGCTTAACGCCGCAAAAGGCGCGGACGCAATTATAATCTGCGCGCCTGTCAATTCAATTGCAGGCATATATAAAGCGTTGTCAAAAATAGTAAGCCCCGATACAATAATTACAGACGCAGGAAGCGTAAAAGAAAGCGTTGAACGGCAACTGAAAATTGCGAGCAAACAAAAGCGCGGCGGCAAAAGCGCTAAACAGCGGCGCGCAATAGTTAATTCCGTAAGCCCTCAATTGCCGTTTATAGGCGCTCACCCTATGGCGGGAACTGAAAAAAACGGGATAGAAAACGCGCGCGCAGATATGTATAAAAACGCTAAAGTCGTTATAACCAATACTGACAAGCGTCTTTTAAAACAACAGAAAGCCGTTGAAAATATTTGGAAAGATGCCGGCGGCGTTATAGTAAAAATGCCGCCAAAAAAGCACGACGAACTTGCGGCTTTAACAAGCCACTTGCCTCATATAATAGCTTTTGCATTGAACAAGATTTATAAACAAACCGAGAAAAAAAACAAAGATATAAATTTTCTTACTGCGGGGTCTTTTAAAAGCATAACGAGAGTCGCGGTTTCAAGCGCGGATATGTGGGCGCCGATTTTTCAGATGAACTCAAAAAATATAGGCGGATATTTGCAAAACTTTATAAAAGAACTTCAAATTTTTAAGAAAGCGTTAAACAGCCGAGAAAAATTAAAAAAAGAAATTTTAAAAACTCAAAAATAATCTATCTAATATTGACGGACAGCCGGCAATTTTATCCGTTTAACGCAAAAATAAAAAACTATGAAAATCACTCTTTCAAAAGCAAACAAAATTGAAGGGACAATAGAAGTTCCCGCAGACAAGAGCATAACGCACAGGGCAATAATGTTGTCGTCGCTTGCGCAAGGGCGTTCTATTGTCAGAAATTATTTGCCTTCGGACGATTGTATAAGAACTATAGACGCTTTCAAAAAGATGGGCGTTGAAATAAAGCAAGACGCTAAAAACCTCTATATTAAAGGTATAGGGTTAAAATTAAACAAGCCGCGCGGCGAAATTTACGCGGGCAATTCAGGCACTACTACAAGGCTTATTTCGGGTATTTTGGCAGGACAGACATTTGAAAGCGTTATTACAGGAGACGAAAGCCTTTCAAAAAGACCTATGCGGCGCGTTATAGACCCGCTTACTAAAATGGGCGCGCAGTTTATGTCAAACAACGGGTTGCTGCCTTTAAAAATAAAAGGTCAAAACCCGTTAAACGCTATAAGCTACGAAAGCGATAAATCTAGCGCGCAGGTAAAATCCGCAGTTTTGTTTGCGGGCTTATACGCCAAAGGAAAAACGGTTTATATTGAGCCTGTCAAATCAAGAGACCATAGCGAAAGAATGTTAAAAGCTTTTGGAGCGCAAGTTGAAATTGACAGAAACAACGTTTCAAACAACGTTTCAAACAAAGTTTCAATTTTGCCCGCGCAAAAATTAAACCCGCAGGATATTAGCGTTCCCGGAGACATTTCTTCAGCCGCGTTTTTTATAGCCGCGGCTTTACTAGTTCCAAACTCAAATTTAACGATTAAAAACGTAAACGTCAATCCCACAAGAGACGGTTTTATTGAAGTTTTACAAAAGATGGGCGCTGACATCTCTATAAATAATGTAAAAGAAGTTTCGGGCGAACCCGTCGCAGATATTGCCGTAAAATATTCAAAACTTAAATCGCTGAATTTAGACGCGCAAATAATCCCAAGAATGATAGATGAAATTCCTATATTTGCTCTGATAGCTTCTAAAGCGCAGGGCGTTTCAAAAGTATCGGGGGCGGGCGAACTGCGCGTAAAAGAAAGCGACAGAATTGCGGCGATAGTTTCGCAGTTTTCAAAAATCGGCGTTGAAATAAAAGAGTTTGAAGACGGATTTGAAATAAACGGGCGCGGCGATTTTGCGCCTAAAGCGGCGGAAGTTGAAAGTTATAAAGACCATAGAATAGCTATGACCTTAGCCGTCGCGTCTTTAATTTCGCAAGGGGAAACGACGATAAACGACGCAGAATGCGTAAATATATCTTTTCCAAACTTCTACGAACTCCTTAAAAGCGCGTCTAAAAGTTAAAAATTATTAAAGAGAGGCGTATATAAAATGGCTAAAAAACCTTGGTTAGTAAGAAAATTTTTAGGGTTTGTAGATATGCTTGCCGTTTCAACGATAGGGCAGAGCGTGGTTTCTATTTTCAAAGCTACAAGAGCGGTTAAAAGCCGCCATAATGTTAAGGCGGTTTCTTTTTATATAAACGCAAACGAAAACAAACATACAGGCGTTCCTACGAAAATAGCGGACATCTGCGTTGAAGCGGCAAACGAAAACGACTATAAGCTGGCAAAAGACATATCCCAAACTCTGCGCGAGGTTTTACCAAATCCCAAAAGTTTTACGAGCTTTAACATAAAACTTGTAAGAGCAAGCAAAGGGCTTGGCTCAAACAATAATGCGCCTTATAAAATCTATTCTTTTGTTCCATAAAAAATGACGCGTCTATGCGTCCGTCTTTGTTGTTGCCTTTGCCATGCATCTATTCATCTTGCCGTTTCTTAGCCGTTTAACTTCCTAGCCGCTCAGCCGCTCTTTGCCGTTCCCGTTTATTTGCCAAACGATAAGCAAAAATATATAATAAACAGAAAGCGGGGATAAACCATGAACGACAAATTTTCAAAAGAGGCTTTAACTTTTGACGATGTTCTGCTTGTGCCGCAACATTCCGAAGTTCTTCCAAAAGACGTTTCCTTAAACACTCGTCTTACAAAAAAAATTGAGCTTAGCATTCCCATTATGAGCGCTGGTATGGATACGGTTACCGAATCAAAAATGGCAATTGCCATCGCGCGCGAAGGCGGAATAGGCATTATCCATAAGAATATGCCTATAGAAACGCAGGCAAGCGAAGTTGACCGCGTTAAAAGAAGCGATAACGGGGTTATTTCAGACCCGTTTTTTTTAAAATCCGACGCGAAATTGTCCGACGCAAAAGCGTTGGCGGCAAAATACAGAATATCGGGCGTGCCTATAGTTTCAGACAGCGGAAAACTTATAGGAATTATCACAAACCGCGATATGCGTTTTGAAACTGAAGACGACAAAGAAATTTTTGATATTATGACCAAAGACAATTTAGTTACCGCAAAAGTAGGCACCTCCCTAAAAGAAGCCAAAGAAATTTTAAGAAGTAAAAAAATAGAAAAACTCCCTCTTGTTGACGAAAACTTTATCTTAAAAGGTTTAATCACAATAAAAGACATTGAAAAAGCGATTCGGTTTCCTTTTTCGGCAAAAGATTCTAACGGCAGACTTCTTTGCGGAGCCGCAGTAGGCATTACAAACAATATGCTTGAACGCGCAAAAGCTCTTGTAGACGCAGACGTTGACGTCATAGTGATAGACACGGCGCACGGTCACAGCCAAGGCGTCCTTGACGCCGTAAAGAAACTTAGAGCGGCTTTCCCTAGCCTGCAAATTATCGGAGGAAATGTTGCTACTGCAAAAGCCGCGCAGGATTTGATAAAAGCGGGCGTTGACTGCGTTAAAGTGGGCATAGGTCCCGGCGCAATCTGCACAACAAGAGTGGTAGCGGGAGTAGGCGTTCCTCAAATTACCGCGATTTACGACTGCGCAAAAGCCGCCGCAGAATACGGCGTTCCCATTATTGCCGACGGCGGCATAAAATATTCCGGCGATATTCCAAAAGCCATAGCCGCAGGCGCAAGCGTGTGTATGCTGGGTTCGCTTTTTGCAGGAACAAGCGAAAGTCCGGGCGAAGATATTATTTTTAACGGGCGTCCTTTTAAATATTACAGAGGTATGGGTTCCTCTTCCGCTATGGCGGCGGGAAGCAGCGACAGATATTTCCAAGAAAACGCAAAAAAGCTGGTAGCTGAAGGCGTTGAGGGAAGAGTCCCCTACAGAGGGCGCGTAGGCGACGTAGTGTATCAGCTTGTCGGCGGATTGCGCGCCGCAATGGGATATTGCGGAGTAAAAACTATAGACGAACTAAGGCAAAAGGGAGAATTTGTAAAAATAACTTCGGCAGGTCTTGCCGAAAGCCATCCGCACGACATCTTCATAACCAAAGAAGAAAGCAATTATTCAACGAATTCCTGCAGATGAAAGGCGGCAAAGAATGCAGCTAAGCGGCTGGACAGCTAGGCAACGACAATAACAGACGCATGGCAGGCAACGGCAAAAGAGCAAAAAGGCGGGCGCTTTTTGCCGCTAATTCACAAGGTAAAATCTTCTTCTTGTTCTTATAAAAAGAAGACGAAATTGATATAAATTGAATTGTAAAAAATGAGAATAGATTACAGAGGGAAAAGTATGCAACAGCCAACAGCCAACAGCCAACAGCCAACAGCCAACAGCCAACAGCCAACAGCCAACAGCCAACAATAAGAATATATATCTTATCTCTATTAAAAGCATTAAAAAGCAACAAGCGAAGAGCTTGTTGCTTTTTTTTATTTTTAAGCTGAGCGTTTAAGGGGTAAAATCAACAAAAAAAAGGGGGGTAGAGGGTTTTTTGACAGACAAAGGCGACTGGGTTGTTTTAAGGTTTATAATAAAATTCTAACTGACATTAGAGTTAAATTGGAGAAAATTATGAAAAAACTGTTTTTTGCTTTTCTTTTTTGTATTTTTTTCGTTTCGTTTTTACAGGCTAAAGATATTTCGGGTTTTGGTTTTTCATTAAAAGCAGGGGCGATAAGTTCAGATACCAATTTTAAGCCGCTTACAGATGCGTTTTCAAAATCTGCAGAAGATTTCGGGCTTGAGCAATATTTTGAAAATGACGACAATCAGCAAGTTATTGCAGGATTTAATTTATTTTATGAACAAAAAGGTTTGTTTGGGTTTGACAAAAAACATTCTTTTGGAGCAAGCGTAGAATATTCGTTTTATCCAAAGTCACAGTATGAAATAGGGTATCATTTAATGGAATTTTACGATTATGATCAGCAGCCGGGCATAGATGGACAGCATTATGTACAAGAAGATATGTCGCTAAAGTCAGAAGCTTACGCTATACCTGTCAATGTGTATTATAAATATGCGCTTGGAGAGAAATTTAAAGTGTCAGCGTCGCTAGGCGTGACATTTTTACACAATGAGTTTGCTATTTCGTCTAAAGGAAAAATAGAAGACATAGATTATAACGATTCTTCTAATTCTTATTCCAATTACGGAGGCAGCTCTTTTGAAAAATCTCAAAATATAATAATGCCAAGTATCGGCGCAGGCGCAGAGTTTTCTATTTCAAGGTATGTAGGCTTATTTGCCGATATCGGCTGGCAGTTAAACGGTAAAGTTAAATGGTCGCCCGGCGATACTTCAAAAGCGCTTGAAAGAGATTTTTCAGGGTTTCTTTTTAACATAGTAATCAAGATTTATCATTTTGCTTTTACACAAGAAGAATAAAATGAGCGTCTAAAAGACAGATGTCAGAACAAAAACGGCAAAAAAAGCCTCAAAGGGCATTGTGTGTCCTTTGAGGCTTTTTAGATGGCGACGGTGAAGAGAACGCAGTTTAAGAGAGATAAACTCAATTGTTGTATGGGTGTCTCTAAAAACCCTAATGCCCGTCCGAGCCTGCGTCTTGAGACATTGTCTCTGCGGCATTTCTAAATCAGAAAATTTGTCCGTCCTTGCTCTTGGGACGCGGCTTGCATTTTCTTCTTTGAACTGCCGCAAAATCCACGACAATTACGAACATTATAAGTTTTTAGAGACACCCATATGGATAAGTTGACCGCTTTTTATATTGTTCAGATTTGCTTGTAAAAGTTCACAATATGCGTATTTGTTTTGTTCTCTCTTTGTGATTGTTGCCGACAATATTGCAGATATTCTTCTTGTTCTTGTAAAAAGAAGACGAAATTGATATAAATTGAATTGCAAAAAGCGAAAATAGATTACAGAGGGAAAAGTATGCAACAGCCAACAGCCAACAGCCAACAGCCAACAATAAGAATATATATATTATCTCTATTAAAAGCATTAAAAAGCAACAAGCGAAGAGCTTGTTGCTTTTTTTTATTGGTATAAAAAAATATTTAGAATACGCCCTGTTTTGTTTAAGGGCGATATTTTAAAAAAAGAGGAAAACGTGAAAAAAATTGTTTTGTCATGGTTGTTTGTTTTTCTTGCGTTTACGGCGGCGGTAAATGCGCAGACGGTAGTTTATACAACTTCAGATTTTAAAGCGGCATATTCTGCAGGCGGAACGCAAGATATTTCATTAGGGGACAATATTACGTTTGACAATAACCCTTTAGAAAGCGCAGGAAGCAGTTTAGAGATGACTGTAAATATGGGGACTTATACATTGTCGTTTTTAAATAATACGGCAGTCTACGGCGGCGCGATTTACAATTATGGCTATTCAACAATAAATTTTACAAGCGGCAGCGTTCATTTTACAAGCAACAGCGCAACAAGTCAGGGCGGCGCGATTTACAATGATAATAATTCAACAGTAAATTTTACAAACAGCAGCGTTCATTTTACAAGTAACAGCGCAACAAGTCAGGGCGGCGCGATTTACAATAATGCTGACTCAGTAATCAAATTTATAAGCGGCAACATATATTTCACAAGCAACAGCGCAGATTCTGGCGGTGCGATTTACAATTATGGCTATTCAATAATAAATTTTACAAGCGGCAGCGTTCATTTTACAAGCAACAGCGCAACAAGTCAGGGCGGTGCGATTTACAATAATTATTCAGCAATAAATTTTACGAACGAAACTGTGAATTTTACAAACAATGGCGCAAGCAGTTGGGGCGGGGCAATTCTTAATAATGATTCTATAATATATTTTATAAACGGGAATGTGAATTTTATAGGTAATAGCTCAATTTCCGGCGGCGCGATTTACAATGATAATAATTCAACAATAAATTTTACAAACGGCAGCGTCCATTTTACAAGCAATAGCGCAGACAGCGGCGGCGCGATTTACAACTCTCAAAGTTCAGAGATAAATTTTACAAACGGGAACGTCCATTTTACAGGCAACAGCGCAACAAGTCGGGGCGGCGCGATTTACAATTATTATTCAACAATCAATTTTACAAGCGCAAGCTCAAACTTCACAAGCAATAGCGCAGACGGCGGCGGCGCGATTTACAATGTGCGTTCTATAATAAATTTTACGAATGAAACTGTGAATTTTACAAGCAATGGCGCAAGCAGTTGGGGCGGGGCAATTCTTAATACTAGCGATTCTATAATAGATTTTACAAACGTGAATGTGAATTTTATAGGTAATAGCTCAAATTCCGGCGGGGCAATTTACAATATCTATGATTCAATAATAAATTTTACGAGTGAAACTGTAAATTTTACAAGTAACAGCGCAAGAGAAGGCGGCGCGATTTACAACTCTCAAAGTTCAGAGATAAATTTTACAAACGGGAACGTAAATTTTATAAATAATGTCTCTACGGGAGAGTATAGAAGAGGCGGAGCAATTTATAATGAGGATAATGCAATAATAAGTTTTACAAACAGCAATGTCCATTTCACAAGCAATATTGCAGTTTATGACAGCGGGGCAATTTACGATTATTATAACAGTTTAGGCGGAGCAATTTATAATGATGATGCAATAATAAACTTTACTAACGGCAATGTGAATTTTACAGGCAACAGTGCAAAAAGCGGCGGCGCGATTTACAACGATATAGACGGCGTAATAACGTTTAATGCAAGCAGAGCGGTATTTATAGACAATATTGCAAACGGCGCGGACAACGATATACACAATTTAGGAGTAATAAATGTAAACGACGGGTCATACATAGAACTAAACGGAGGCATAACGGGAACGGGAACGTTAAATATCAGCGGAGCAAGCAAAGTAAAATTCGCAGCGGTAAATTTATATGTGGGAAGTTTAAATATAGACGAGACAAGCTCATTGGGGATAACGCTTGATTTTACGAGCGCATTGAAACACACAGCGATATATATAGATGAGAATATAACATTAGTTGAAAATGCGAGTAAATTGGATATAAGCATACTTGGAAAAGCAACGGCAAACAAAATAGCGGCGATATATGCAAACGCAGGAATTACAGACGCTGAGCAAATATTTACAACAGATAAAAACAGGTATGCGTTTGTGTGGGAAGAAGATACGGAAAATGTAAGCGGATAAAATTATATAGGTTATTTGACAATGCTGAAATGGAATTTTTTTACGGCAGATTATAAAGAAGCGCCTGCAAGCGAAACAATAGTATTGACTGAAAATAAAACCGCAATAACGGGCGACAATAATGCGTTTGGCTTGCCGGGCGCAAGCGGTATAACTATAGACGGCGCGGGCAATGCGTTAAATTCTGCAAATTATGAAAATTTAGGTTTTTCGCTGAACGCGGTGTCTGCGACGTTTAAAAACATAAGTTTTGAAAATTTCTTGTCAACGGGAAACGGCGGCGCAATACAAGCTGTTTCAAGCGCAATGGTAAATTTCACAGGAATAATAAATTTCACAGGCAATATCTCAACAGGAGTTTATGACTCAGGCGGGGCTATTTACAATTATAACTCAGAAATAAATTTTACAAACGGGAACATAAATTTTACAAACAACAGCGCAAACAATCTAGGCGGGGCTATTTCCAACTATGATATCTCAGAAATGAATTTTACAAACGGAAATGTAAATTTTACAGGCAATAGCGCAATGCTAGCCGGGGCTATTTACAATTATAACTCAGGAATGAATTTTACAAACGGGAACATAAATTTCACAAGCAACATCGCAGTGGACGGCGGCGCGATTGCCAATGTTTATAATTCAACAATGAATTTTACAGGCGTGAATGTGAATTTTACAGGCAACCGCGCAATAATATTCAATAGTAGTCCATTTATTGGCGGCGCGGTTGTGAATATAGAGAATTCAATAATAAATTTTACAAATGCGAGTGTGGATTTCACAAGCAACAACGCAGACAGCGGCGCGGCAATTGTCAACTATGACCGCGCGGAAATAAATTTTACAGGCGGCAGCGTCAATTTTACAAGCAATAGCGCAAGCGATTTCGGCGGCGCGATTTCAAACGCTTATAATTCAATAATAACTTTTGCAGACGGCAAAACAAATTTTACGGGAAATGTGGCGGTCAGTTCAGGCGGAGCGATATATATGGCGGGAAACAGCGCAATAACGTTTAAGGCGTTAAACGAAAATATAGAGCTGACGTTTAAAGACAACTATGCAAATAATGTATTGAACGACATTTATACATATAATGGCGGGTTTGTAAATTTTGAGGCTAACGGACGCAATATAACATTAACCGACGGAATAAAGATAACGGGAAACGGGACGACAAACAAGGCGGGAAACGGTGATTTAATATTTCAGGCAGATAGCGAAATACTTGGTAAGTTTAATATAAACGGCGGCAGCGCGAAATTAGCCGACAATGTAACATTGAAAGGCAAAGAGATAATAGTCGGCGCGGCGGGAACATTAGATTTACAAAATAACAGCGTAAACACAATAAAGACGGAAAAATTTGAAACATCGGGCAATTTAAAGATAGACATATTTCAAAACGGGGACAATGACAAAATAGAGGCGCAACAAGCGATATTAAGGGGGAACTTAGATATAAAAGCAAGGGTAGGCAAATACGAAAACAAGGAGTATGAAATAATAATAACTTCGCAAAATATAATAAACATATCTGCAAACGCAAGCGGCAATTATAGCGGGCTGAACTATACCTTAGATACTTTAAATTACTCAGATTATAACGTATTAAAGCTGATAGTCAACGGAACATATTCAAGCAGTTTTGGAGAAATAGGCGGTTTAACGTTCAATCAAAAAGAAACGGCAAAAGCGTTAGACAAACTGTCCGTGTCGGGCGCAATAAGCCAAGCGTTTGAAAGTTTTATAAGCGATTATGACGCAAAGACGCAAGAAGAGCAGGAAGAAATGTTAAGACAAACGTCGGGGTATTTCTTAGCAAACATAATAAGAAACGCAGCCGCAGACAGCCCAAACAATGAGATATACGATAAGATAAAAAGCCGTGATGAAGGCGCGTCAAACAGCGGAATATGGGCGCAGATAAAAGGCGGACAAGAGATATTTAAAGGCGATGAAAATTCAATAGACGATTATAAAGACAGTTCAATTGGAGCAATGTTTGGATTTGACAAATACATACAAGAAAAATCGTTAATGTGGGGCGTATATGCAAGGATAAACAAAGACAATATAGAGCAGGGAGAAAATAAAGCGGACGGGCAAAAAAGCGGGCTTGGCGTCTACGGCGGATACATAAAAGAAAAGTATGAAGTAAAAGCAATGCTGCTTGGCAGCTATGATATATTCAATACGCAAAGGCAAGTATTAGGACAAACCGCAAAATCAGACATTAGCGCAATAACAATAAGTGCAGACGCAGAAGGCGCGATGAAATTTGAGCTAAGCAAAGAAATGCAAATAAGACCGTATATAGGCGTGGAAGCGGCGGCTGCAAATTACGGAAACTTCAAAGAAAGCGGAACGGACGCGAATTTAGACATAAACGCAGGAAGCTATATAAGGAGCGCGGCGCGTATAGGAGCGGGTATAGAGTATGAAAAAGAGAGAATAAGCGTTTATGCAAAAACGGAAGGGAAATGTTTGTTAAGCGGGACAGAGCCTGAAATAGAAAGCGTATTTGAAAATACGGACGAAACATTTAAAAGCAGAGGAACAAAAGAAGGCAGCATAGAGATAGGAATAGCGGCGGGAATGCAGGTAGAGATAGCAAAAGACTGGAAAGGCTATGCAAACGTCAATTATTATGGAGCGCAGAACTATACAAACATATACGGCAATATAGGAATAAAATATTTGTTCGGCAAAAACGCAAAATAGCGCAAGCGGGGACGGCGCGCCACGCTTATAAAAGCCGCCGCCTAACTTACGCAAACGGCATACCTTGAACTTGTTTCAGGGTATGCCGTTTGCATAGTTTCTCTCAAGGTCTGCCGTTTTACCTGACTTGACCGCTTTGGCGACCACACAGATTAGAGCTTTTTTACAAGTTTTTGCATTCCAATTAAGCAGCTAGGCAGCTAAGCAAAGGCAGACACTGAGAGAGACACTGAAAGAGACACTGAAAAAGACCCTGAAATAAATTCAGGGCGTTGCTCCGCGTCGGTTTTGGGCGACGGGCATAACGGCAAAGGCAAAAGCAACAGCAAACAGCAGATACTGAAACAAGTTCAGTATGACGGACGTAACGGCAAAAGCAACGGCAAACAACAGATACTGAAATGGATACTGAAAGAGACATTGCCGCGCCTGTCATGCTGAACTTGTTTCAGCATCTGCCGTTTGTTGTTCATCTATTCTTTCTCTTCCTTCTTTGCTTTCTGCCATTACCATGCATCAGTTGTTGTCGTTGCCTAACTTCTTAGCTGCCCAGCCGCTTAGCCGCATTTTT
>JAISLV010000211.1 GCA_031277075.1 Endomicrobium sp.
GGATAGATACGGCATATAAAGGAAAGCAGAATGAGAGGCTGCTTAAACTAAACAAAATGATATCTGGGATAGTAACATTATATACCGATATATCAAGGGGTTTTATTGCGAAAGGTCAATCTTATTCGTTAGGATTGCTTGAAAAGATAGTGGATAAAGAAACTTACGGGCGGGTTGCGGCGCAAATATTTGAAAACGCATACATGAACGCAAGGCGCAAATATTCTGCTGCTGTGCTTGAGAGATTTTTGAATGCAGAGCAAAAAAAAGAATATTATGCTTTCCTTAACACAAAGGCTGATTTAAATAAAGGACTTCTACATATTATAAAGGAAAAACTGCCTTAGGAAATTGGGGCGTATGCCTTTTTTGTACGCGGAAAATATGCCTCTCTTTATTCAATTATCAAATCAAAAGATATAGACCCGAGATTTAGGCTTTACGCTTTGAAAGTTTTGTCAAGACGCGGGCAAACAGAAGCGGATATAATGTTTGATAAAGATAATAGCGATTTTGTTACAAAAGCAATGTTTAAAATGCTATCTTCCGCTTTAAATAAGGAAGCATTTAAAGCCGAGTCGGAGCGTCTAAAAGAAGCAAAAGAGAAATACGAA
This sequence comes from Endomicrobium sp., assembly GCA_031277075.1. Taxonomy (GTDB): domain Bacteria; phylum Elusimicrobiota; class Endomicrobiia; order Endomicrobiales; family Endomicrobiaceae; genus JAISLV01. The sequence goes on from JAISLV010000211.1 coordinate 615, forward strand.
ATAAAGACTTTATTTGCCGAAGAAGAACTTAAAGAAATGGCGGAAATAGCGGATAAAATAATTTCCGACAAAGGATTTATCAATGTTAAAAACCCGTATTCAAGTTCAATAGCCGCAGAAATACTTATGACGGCTTTAATAGTTAAAGCGGCGTATTATTCAACCAAAGAAGACAAATTTGACATAATAGCGGCGTTGAGGGAATTGCCTTTTGTTTTAAGTTTCAGCTCTAACAACTCTGATAAAGGCGTTGAATTAACCGACGGAGAGGGAAGTAATATGATTTTATTGCAAGATGCAGGAGTAGAACTTACTTATGCCGCAATGAAAAAATATATACAAGCTATAGAATATTCAATATCGCAGGCGACAAAGACCGCTTCCATAGCATATAAAATAATGGACGCGTTAAAAAACGACGAAGTTATAAAAAATGCCGCCAGAGACTGCGAAATCAGCTCGGACGCTGACGGCAAACAATAGAAAATCTGTTGGCATTGTTCAAATCGCGCGATAATAGCGTTATTGTATTGACGGATGCCACAACGAGAAACAATGAAAATCAAAAAGGGTGTCTCTAAAAACTATAATGCTCGTACTTGTCGCAAATTTTGCGGCAGTTCAAAAAAGAAAATACAAGCCGCGTCCCAAGAGCAAGGACGGACAAACTTTCTGATGCAGCAATCCGCAGAGACAATGTCACAAGGCGCAAGGCAAAGACGGGCGTTAGGGTTTTTATAGACGCCCATTGCCGTTTGCTCTCATTTCTTTCCCATTTTTCCCGTTAGAAATTTTGCGGCTTGAAGGTTGTTGTTTTCTTTGGCGGTATCTAAAGCGGTTTTGCCTTTGCCGTTTTTGGCGTTGATATTAATTTCTTCTTCAAGCAGTATGGCTATTAACGCAGGACTTCTGTAATCGTATTGATTGTGCATAGCCGCGTAATGCAAAGCGGTATTGCCGCCGTTGTCGGTAAGGTCAACATATGCCCCGGCTTTGATAAGCAGGCTTAAAATTTCCGCCTTTCTGTAAGAATTAAACGCGGCGTACATTAAAGGCGTTCTTCCGTCAAAATCTTGGTCGTTAGGGTCGGAATAAGCGTCAAGAAGCATTCTAACCACAAGCGGCTCGGGATTATTTTTTGCGGCTATCATCAGCGCGGTTCTTCCGTCGTCGTCTTTGTCAAAGACGTCCGCTTTTGCGGCGATTAAAGCCTTTATTTTTTCAGGGTTATATCCGTTTGCGCAGGCTATCATCAAAGGCGTTTGCCCCGCGTCGTTTTTGGCGTTGACGTTTGCGCCAAGCGCAATAAGCGTTTTTATGGGTTCTGCGTTTGAATGCTTTGAAGCTACCATTAAAACGGTGTTTCCCTCAGCGTCTTTTTCTTCAATATCGGCTCCTTCGTCTACAAGAGCTTTTACTTTCGCGGGATTAAAAGACACTGTCACGGCTTTTATCAGTTCCGTAGTTTTGGCGGCGTCGGAATTTGAAGAAGAAGACGAGGAAAATCTGGTGTTTGCTTTTAGTAAAAGTTTTACGGCTGCGCTGTCGCCCGCTTTGCTTTTATCCTGCGAGGCAAGAGCTATTTTCAGCGCGGTTTCGCCTTTTTTATTTTTCTTTGAAACATCGGCTCCCGCGTCGAGCAAAATTTTTATGAATTCGCCGTTTTCGTCGGGCTTTAAAGAAGCAAACATCAAAGCAGTCATTCCTTTTTTGTCTGAAGCGTTCACGTCTGCTCCAGCTTCAATCAGCAGCTTTAAAACGCGGACGTCCGTATTTCCGTTTAAATATACGGCATACATTAAAACGCTCCGCCCTTCCTCGTCAGTTTCCGACGGGTCTTCGCCCGCTTTCAATAATTCTTTGACTTTTTCTGCGGAAGTAGAGTATGTCATAAGAGCGGGCAAGGCTCTTTTGGAAGTTTGGCTATATTCCAAATCTTCGTCTTGCTCGCTACTACTTTCCTGTATGCGCTCTTTTGCTTTGCCATTTGAACGGGCGGCTTTTTTTGAATTTGAATCTGGAACGCTTACGATTTTTACTTTTTTCGTTTTAGGGGTAGAGCTTTTCGCGGCGCTTTTAACTTCAACGCTTGCGGCTTCTTGTTCGTAGTCTGAGTATTTGCCGTAATCGTCTTCGGAGTTTTCAGCGTTAGATTTTGGTTTTAAGGGCGCGGGCAAGTTTTCTTCTTCATCGCCTTTATATTCTTCGGTTTTATATCCGCGTTTTCCGGGATCGGGCGATGGGGAAACGGCGTCAATCGGCTCTTCATATTCAAATTCTGCGGTTTGTTCGCTCTCTTCTTCTTCGTATTGCTGCATTACCGACATTTTTTTTACGGGTTCTTTTTTGGAACGGACGGGACGCTTGGCAGAGAAAACGGATGCGGACGAAAAAAATAAGACGGCTAAAACCACAATAGAAATTTTTTTCATAAAATCCCTTTAAAACGCGGAAATGAGATAGTAAAAATTATAGTATAAACAAAAAAAATTTTAAAGTATTTTGTATAATACTGGCTATGAATAATAAAAACAAAAAAGTTTTAAAAGCAGGGCTAGACATAGGCTCTACCACTGTCAAATTGTCAATATTAGACGCCCAAAATAAACCTCTATACTGCAATTATAAAAGGCATCAGCTAGACCTTTTAAACACAATAATAAGCCTTATTGACGACACCCCCGAAAACTTGAAAAATTATCCTCTTACAATATGCGCTACGGGGTCAGGCGCGATAGCGTTGTCTCAAAAGGCTGAAATTCCTTTTGAGCAGGAAGTTATAGCCTGCACTAAAGCTATAAAAACTTTTTTGCCTAAAACCGACGTCGCAATAGAGCTTGGCGGCGAAGACGCAAAAATAACCTTTTTTGACGTTTCTTCTATAGACCAAAGAATGAACGAAACCTGCGCCGGCGGCACGGGCGCTTTTATAGACCAGATGGCGCAGGTTTTAAAAACCGACGCGCAAGGCGTCAACGAACTTTCAAAAAAATATAAAACGATTTATCCTATAGCCGCGCGCTGCGGCGTTTTTGCTAAAACCGACATAATGCCTCTGCTAAACGAAGGAGCGGCGAAAGAAGATATTGCGGCAAGCGTTCTTCAAGCTGTGGTAAATCAAACTATAGGCGGTCTTGCAAGAGGCAGAACAATAAAAGGAAACGCCGCTTTTTTGGGCGGACCTTTATTTTTTCTTTCGGAACTCCGCTCATTGTTTGTAAAAACCCTAAAACTCAAAGAAGAAAATATATTTTTCCCGGAAAACGCTCACTTTTTTGTGTCTTTTGGCGCCGCGCTTTTAAGCGCGCAAGAAAACGAAATTGAAAACGAAGCCGCCTCTGCCGGCAATATCTCTAAAGATAAAATCTTGTCGAACAAAATCTTTGCAAACAATGCGGCTGGGCAAAAAGTTTCAGCCGATACAATTTCTTTAACCGAGTTGCGCGGACGTTTTGAAAAATTAAAAGGCGCGTCTTTGCATTCGTCTTCCGAAGGGCTTGCGCCTTTGTTTAACAGCGAAGAAGACCTTGCGTCGTTTTTAGAAAGACACAAACAAACTGCGGCAAAAAGAGCGGAACTTAACAAAATTTCAGGCGATTTATTTTTGGGCGTAGACGCAGGCTCAACCACTACAAAAGCCGTTCTTTTGACAAAAGACAATGAAATTGTCTATTCGCATTACGGTTCAAACAACGGAAATCCGCTGCAGTCGGTAGTTGACGTTTTAAAAGATATTTACGAAAAACTGCCTCAAAGCTGCCATATAGCCTATTCTTGCGTTACAGGATACGGCGAAGCCTTGATAAAAGCCGCTTTAGGGTTTGATTACGGCGAAGTTGAAACCATAGCTCACTATAAAGCCGCGCGCTACTTTAATCCGAACGTCACTTTTATTTTGGATATAGGCGGGCAGGATATGAAGTGCATTTACGTAAAAAACGGGCTTATAGACAAAATAATTTTAAACGAAGCGTGTTCTTCGGGCTGCGGTTCGTTTATACAAAATTTTGCGCAGAGCTTAAATTACAGCGTTCAGGATTTCGCCCGTTTGGCTTTGTTTTCAAAAAATCCCGTAGATTTAGGGTCGCGCTGCACTGTGTTTATGAACTCTAAAATTAAACAAGCTCAAAAAGAAGGCGCAAATGCCGCCGATATTTCCGCAGGGCTTGACTATTCGGTGATAAAAAACGCTTTATACAAAGTAATTAAAATTTCAAATCCGCGCGAACTTGGACAAAACGTCGTAGTTCAAGGGGGAACGTTTTTTAACGACGGAGTTTTGCGGGCGGCAGAAATTCTGCTTGACGTGCGCGTTACAAGACCTGACGTCGCGGGGCTTATGGGCGCCTTCGGCGCGGCAATTATAGCTTTGCAAAACAAGCAAACTTCGTCTTCGCTTATCGGCAGGGAAGCGTTGTCAAAATTTGTATGCAAAACAAGAAGCACGCGCTGCAAAGGCTGCGAAAACAAATGTCTTTTAAATATCGGCGTCTTCCCGGACGGAAAAACTTTTATTTCAGGCAACAGGTGCGAAAACGTTTTACAAAATAAAAAAGTTCAAAGTTTTGCTTTCAATATGTTTGATTACAAATACAAAAGGCTCTTTGACTATTATAAACGCCTTGACTTAGATAAAGCGCCAAGGGGGCAAATAGGCATACCGCGCGTTTTAAATATGTATGAAAATTACCCCTTTTGGCACGAATTTTTTACGCGGCTGGGCTTTAGCGTTGTTTTATCAGACCCGTCTTCAAACGCGCTTTTTAACGAGGGGCTTGAAAGCATTCCTTCGCAGACGGTGTGTTTCCCTGCAAAAATGGTTCACGGACATATAGAAAACTTAGTTAAAAAGGGAGTTAAAACTATTTTTTATCCGTGCATACCTTTTGAAGTTAAAGAATTTAAAGACGCGGCAAACCATTACAATTGTCCAGTCGTCGGCAGCTACCCTGAAGTGGTGCGTTTAAATATGAACGTTTTAGAAGAAAAAGGCATAAAGTTTTTGCAGCCTTTTTTGCCTTTTGACAATATAAAGCGTTTAATTTACAGACTTTACAGCGAGCTTAAAGATTTTAACGTCACAAAAAAAGAGCTTGTGATAGCCGTTTTGCGCGCAAGGGCTTCTCTTAATCTTTTCAAAAAAGACATAAGACGGCAAGGCGCAAAACTTATAAAAGAAATTAAAGAAACCGGCAAGCCCGCCGTAATTTTAGCGGGCAGACCTTACCACATAGACCCCGCCGTAAATCACGGCGTGGCAGACCTTATAGCGTCGCAGGGAATGGCGGTTTTAAGCGAAGATTCCGTAGCGCATTTGTCGGGGATTTTGCCGAAAATTAATTTTGTAGACCAATGGATGTATCATTCGCGCCTTTACCGCGCGGCAAATTTAGCTACAAAAATAGACAGCCTTGAGCTTATACAGCTGAACTCTTTCGGCTGCGGGCTAGACGCGATCACTACGGAACAAGTTGAAGAAATTCTTTCAAAGTCGGGCAAGATTTATACGGTTTTAAAAATAGACGAAGGCTCAAATTTGGGCGCGGTAAAAATAAGAATACGCTCTCTTCTTGCGGCTATAAAAGAGCGCAAAGGCTTAAAATTTAGCGACGATGTTTTCGGCGGCACAAAATTTTCAGAGTTCACAAAGGATATGAAAAAGTCTTATACGATTTTATGTCCGCAGATGTCGCCTATACATTTTCGTTTAGCGGGCGCTATAATGAGAAACCGCGCGGTAAAACTTGAAGTTTTGCCTAAAGTGAGCAAAGCCGATATTGAAGAAGGCTTGAGATACGTAAATAACGACGCGTGCTATCCGACTATTGTAGTAGTGGGGCAGCTAATCAACGCGCTAAAATCCGGGAAATACGACGTAAATAAAACGGCGCTGCTAATTTCTCAAACGGGCGGAGGCTGCAGAGCCACAAATTACGCGGCTTTTTTAAGAAAAGCGGCGCAAAAAGCGGGCTTTGAAAACGTTCCCGTAATATCTTTAAGCGCGACAAACGCTTCTCTTAACAAATCTTTAGGCGTAACTTTCGGCATGCTCAAAGACGCTCTGCTTGTTTTATTATACGGAGACCTTCTTATGCGTCTTTCAAACCATATCCGCCCTTACGAAATTCACGCGGGACAAACTGCGGCTTTAGTTGAAGAATGGACGATGAAACTTTCAAATCGTATAAGAAAAATATATTTTTTTGAATTTATTTCAACGGTAAAAAAAATAGTAAAAGATTTTGACGACATTCCGATAAAAAAAGTCAAAAGGGCAAGAGTCGGCGTAGTCGGGGAAATTTTGGTAAAGTTCCACCCCGACGCAAACAACAATTTGGTTTCAGTTTTAGAAAAAGAAGGAGCTGAAGCCGTAGTCCCCGATATGACGGATTTTCTTTTATACTGCATGCTAGACGACGTCTATAAACACAAATATCTTGCGGGCAGTTTTAAAAATAAAATTATGTCGTGGGCTGCCATAAAATACGTTGAGTATCTGCGCTCTTTTATAAGAAAAGCGTTGAGAAAAAGCAAAAATTTCAGCTCTTACCGCACTACAAAAGAGCTTGCCGATAAAACAAGCGAAATTATTTCCGTATGCAATCAAACGGGCGAAGGCTGGCTTTTAACCGCAGAAATGCTGGAGCTTATAGAAGAAGGGATAAACAATATTGTCTGCGTTCAGCCTTTCGGATGTCTGCCAAACCATATAACAGGAAAAGGCGTAATGAAAGAATTGAAAAAACGTTTCCCCGAAGTAAATATTGCCGCCGTAGACTATGACCCCGGCGCAAGCGAAGTGAACCAAATTAACCGCATAAAACTGATGATGTCCGTTGCCCGCCAAAACGCGTAATGGCGCCGATTTGACAATACGGACGAACGATAATTATTTCAAAGCTCAAAGCGCGGCGTAATCTTTGATAATATTTTCTATGGCGTCGCCGTTTTCCATTCTTTCAAGCAAATCTCTTGCAGGGTTTGTG
>JAISLV010000067.1 GCA_031277075.1 Endomicrobium sp.
AAAGAGAGTTAAAAGCGGTCGCCAAATAAAGGAATTTTGTAAAATAGGCGAAAGAAAATACATATTTGCAAAGAAAGCAGCAAAGAAAAAAATAGCATTAGAGTGAAGAGAGTAAGCAAAGAAGGAATAGAAAGAATAGATGAACAACAAACGGCAGATGCTGAAACAAGTTCAGCATGACAGGCGCGGCAATGTCTCTTTCAGTATCCATTTCAGTATCTGTTGTTTGCCGTTGCTTTTGCTGTTACGTCCGTCATACTGAACTTGTTTCAGTATCTGCTGTTTGCTGTTGCTTTTGCCTTTGCCGTTATGCCCGTCGCCCAAAACTGACGCGAACGCGTCACCAAAAACCGATGCGGAGCATCGCCCAGAATTTATTTCAGGGTCTGCTGTTTTTTGTTTTTTCAGTGTCTCTGTCAGGGTCTAGGTCTGCCTTTGCTTAGCTGCCTAGTTGTTTAATTGGAATGCAAAAACTTGTAAAAAAACTCTAATCTGTGTGGTCGCCAAAGCGGTCAAGTCAGGAGGCGGATACTTGACGGGAACATGGACAAAATCTATTCGGGTATGATGGCGATAATTGTAAAAAGCAGACGCTGAAGTTATTTCAGCGTCTGCTTTTTGTCGTCGCCATACCTCTGCTTAACTTCCTAGCCGCTTAGCTGCGTCGCCGCCGTTAGAATTGTTCCCGATATTTTTTCGCCGTCTGACACTGAAAAAGCTTTTATTTCAATTTCGCCGTAATCTGCGGCGATTTCGCCGTTTGGAGTTTCTGCGGCTTTTGAAATTATCTTTAATAAATCCGGGTTCAAAAGAGCTTCAATGATATTGTCTCCTACGGAAAAATCTTTTTTTAGGATTTTTTCCGTTTTATCGTAAGCGCATATTATGTTGTTTGCTCCGTTTAGAGCTATCGCCGCCGCGCAAGTCTCTTTGCCGCGCAATAAAAAATATTTTATTATAAGGGCTAAATTTTTGTTTTCTTCTTCAAGCGAAGATATTTTGTCTTCAAACTTTTTCCTTTCCGATAAAAATAAATCGCTTATTTCGTCGTATTTTTCGTTTTTTATGTTTTCGCCGTTTGCGTTTTCAAGGCGTCTTTTCGTTCTGTTAAAAGGAATAAGAATAAAAAGTTTTGCAAAAAGATATACGACAAACGTTATGACAAAAGCCGTAGCCGCAGCAGCAGCGTAATATTTTATCCGCCAAATTTTTACGGTTTCGCTCGCTTTTTCTATGGAAATAATGCAAAACAGCGTATAATCTTTTGCGATAGGTTTAGAAAATAAAAGGTGGTCTTTGTCGGGCGTGGTTTGAACGAGCTGTCCGTCGTAATTTATAGCTCTGTCGTATTGCTCGCTTTTTCTGACTTGATTCCAATCGTTAGTGTTATTGTGTATAATTACTTTATTGTCTCTGTCTAAAATGAAACAGGAATTTATGCTGTCATATTTGGCAAGATTGTCTATGTTTGAAAGAAGCGCGATATCGTCAGAACTTTCAATTGATTTATTGATGTTTAAAACGCTTATATTGACGGCAGAACGCGTTTTTTCTATCGTCAGATTTATAAGTTCGTCGGATTTTTGCTTTATTAAAAAATCGGTTATAAAATAAAACGACGCGCAAAGCGCGGCGAAAAGAACAAAACATAAAGCGACGATATTTTTTTTCATAAAAACCTCTTATAGACGACGCATAAAAACGCGCATATACCGTTTCCTAGCGTCTTTTTTAGGAATTATACAAAATAAAATGAAAATTGTTAAAGCTGAAAGATTCTTATTAAGATTTTTGGGCTTTATGTTTAAAAAGCCTTCCGATTACGCTTTGCTGTTTGAAAACTGCAAAAGCGTCCACACTTTTTTTATGAGGTTTAATTTGGATATAGTTTTTTTAGATAAAAGCGGCAGAGTTATAAAAACTAAAAAAAACGTAAAACCATGGCGTATAGTCCTGCCCGTAAAAAACGCCGTTTCAATACTTGAAATCCCTTCTTTTTTAAATGACCGGCAAAATCTAAAAAATATTGATTTTTAAACAAAAAACCGTTTTGACCTTAAGCGGATAAAAATGGTATAATTTTTTCAATTTTATATTATAGACGTCTCTAACAAACCGACAACAGTCTCTTTTTGTCCGCCGCCTGTTTATTCTTTAAAAAATACGGTTTTAGAGACGTAAAAATGAAGATGAAAAATCAAAGGACGCATTAAATGGAAAACAAAGAAACGACTATTCAAGAGCCTCAGGGCGCGCCTATCGAGCAAATTATTTCTCAAAGAAAACAAAAAGCAAAAGACCTTGCCGCTTCGGGCGTAAATCCTTATCCCGCGCGTTATTTGCGAGATAAAAATAACGCCGATATTCAAAAAGAATTCGCCTCGCTTGAAAAAGAACAGATTTCAGACGTAAAAGTTAAAGCCGCAGGACGCGTTATGACTTTTAGAAATATGGGAAAGGCGGCTTTTTTGGATTTGCGCGACGGGTATGCAAAAATTCAAATTTACGTCCGCGCCGACAAAGTCGGAGCTGAAAACTATAAACTTTTTAAAACTATGGTCGATTTGTCGGATTTTATCGCCGTTGAAGGCGTTCCTTTCAGAACTAAAACCAACGAGCTTAGCGTTATGGTTGAAAGCTGGGAAATGCTTACAAAATCTTTCAGACCGCTGCCCGAAAAATGGCATGGGCTAAAAGACGTGGAAACCAGATATAGACAAAGATATTTGGACTTAATAGCAAACGAAGGCGTAAAAGACGTTTTCATAAAAAGAGCGGCGATTGTTTCGTCTATGAGACGGAAACTTGAGGAATTAAATTTTATTGAAGTTGAAACGCCTATTTTGCAGTCTTTGGCGGGCGGCGCAAACGCGAGACCTTTTATCACTCATCACAACGCGCTTGACATAGATTTATTTTTAAGAATAGCGCCCGAGCTGTTTTTAAAAAGGCTTGTCGTCGGCGGTATGGAAAGGGTTTTTGAAATAGGCAGAAATTTCAGAAACGAAGGAATAGACAAAAATCACAATCCCGAGTTCACAATGCTTGAGCTTTATATGGCTTACGGCGATTATAATACGATGATGGACATTACGGAAGTTTTAATTAAAACCGCCGCTGAAAAAATCGGCGCAAACGTCAACTTAAATTTCAGACGCGTAAAAATGTTCGATTTAATCAAAGAATTTGCGGGACTTGATTTATTGCCTTACGTTGAAAGCGGCAAAATGTTTGAACAAGTAAAACATTTAAATCTTGACTTGCCTAAAGACGCAAGCGACAAAAAAATCTTAGACTGCGTTTTTGACGAAAAAGTTATTCCAAACCTCAAAGACCCGACTTTTGTTATAGATTATCCCGCCGTGTATTCGCCTCTTTCAAAAGTAAAGTTCGACCAGCCCGATATTGCAGAAAGGTTTGAGCTCTACATTGACAAAATGGAAATAGCAAACGCCTATTCCGAGCTAAACGACCCCGAGCTTCAAAGAAAAAGGTTTGCCGAACAGATGGAAGCAAAAAAGAAAGGCGACGACGAAGTTATGCCGTTTGACGAAGACTTTATTTTTGCGCTTGAACAGGGCTTGCCTCCTACGGGAGGTCTCGGCATAGGCATAGACAGGCTGGTTATGGTTCTTACGCATACTGAAAGCATAAGGGAAGTTCTTGCGTTTCCCGCGATGAGACCCGAATAATTCCAAACGGGCTTTTCTAAAAGCTCAATTTATTTCTTAAAAAAACGACGGTTTTTATATAGAACTCTTAGAGAACTAAAATGAACGTTGAATTGTTTATCGCAATAAGATATTTAAAAGCGCGCAGAAAAGGTTTTTTTTCGTTGCTCACCACTTTTATCGCCGTCGGGGGAACTACGCTCGGCGTGGCGGCTTTGGTAATTACTCTGGCTATAATGAGCGGGTTTCAAACGGATATAAGAGACAAAATCTTAGGCATACAGCCCCATATAATAATTACGCGCGTCGACGGAAATCCCTTTACAGATTACGAGCAGACGCTTGATAAATTAAAAGGCGACGAGAACGCCGCGCAATATTCGCCCTTTATTTATAAGCAGGGGCTGATAAGAAGTTTGGCTTCAAACGGCTCTACGGGAATAATTTTAAAAGCCGTAGACTACGAGCGCGAAAATAAAATAGTGGGGCTTTCAAAACAGATTGTTTCGTCTGAAATTGATTTTAACGGCAAAGAAATAGGGGAAAGAAAAATAATTTTGGGCGTTGAGCTTGCAAAAAACATTTACGCTTCCGAAGGAGACGAGGTAGCGATAATGTTTCCCTCAGGTTTTGGAAGCATTCCTAAAATGTATAAATTTACGGTGGCGGCTTTGCTTCACTCCGGTATGTACGACTATGACTCCTCTTTGGGTTTTATCGATTTAAAGCAGGCGCAAAACTTATTTAATATGGAAGAT
>JAISLV010000165.1 GCA_031277075.1 Endomicrobium sp.
ATTGGTATGGCACGCGCAATGTAACCCCAGAAAGCGCGCGGTTTGAGCCGTCGTATTTTAAAACTATTCTTTTTGAAGCGATGAGGGCGGCTGCGTCTATTGAAGTAAAACCGCTGGACAAAACTACTTTTGAAGATTCTATCTCGCCTGAAGGCAATACTTTTATTTCAATTATCACTTCGCCTTCCTGCATATTTTTTCTTGCTTGCTGCGGATATGCGGGCATTGGGCATTTTACAACGCGCCATAAATTTTTTTCGTCAGCCGCGCCTGCGCCGTGCTCATGCGGCGAAACGTTTGAACTCTCGTTTTGAAAATTTTGCCCTTCATTTTCTTCTTTTACCGCCTCTTTGACCGTATTGCGGCTTTCTTCTTTGTTTTCCTTTTTTGAATTTAACGCTATTTCATCTTTGTCAATTAAAAAATCGGCTTTTTTCTCTTCTTGCGGGGAAACTGCGTCTTCAACGTTCATAACGGCACATTCGCCTTGCGAATTGATAAATTCTACTTCCGTATAAGAGCAAGTATCCTGCAACAATTCAGCCTCTTTGCCCGCGGGCATAGTTAAAGCAAAAATGCCCGCGCAATGAATTCCAAAAGATAAAATAAACGATGAAAAAACGGTTTTAGAAAGTAACATTTATTTTAATCCAAATGTTTCTGCCGGGCTCGTGTATCCGCTCGTTTGCGGCAAATCCCCAGCCTGCGCTGCCTGCAAGGTTTAAATGCTCGCTATATGTTTCGTCAAAAATATTGTCTATGCCCGCGCTAATTTTTAAATTGTCATTTGCGCTAAAAGAAGCGTTTGCCGAAAATACGTTAAACGCTTTGCTGTCTGCAAAATCTTTGCCTGCGACGTTTCCCTGATTTTGCGCAATTCTGTTTTGCCTTGCCGCCGCGCGCCACAATAAGCCCGCCGTCAATTTTTTGTTTTCATAGCTCAAGCTAACCCTCGTTTCTAGCGGGGGTATTTGCGGAAGCGGTTTATTGTCCGCAACGTTTTGCCCGTAAGAATACGCTAAACTCGCTTCGGCTCTTAAAACTTTTATAAAAAGATATGACAAGCCCGTTTCTGCGCCGTAAATTTGCGCGTCTGCGTTTTCAACAAGTTTTACGTTTGACATCATAACGGTCGCATAATTAAATAAAATATAATCTTTAATATACCCGCCGTAAGCCGACAGCCAAAAGTCGGCAGTTCCTGCTTTTACTTGAAGTCCCGCGTCTATTTGAGAAGTTTTTTCAGCCTTTAAATTTTCAAACGCGTTGATATTTCGCGAATTGACGGCGACGCTAGTTTGAATTAATTCCCAATAATCAGGGAAACGCTGATTGTGTCCTATCCCCGCATACCAAAGAAAAGCCCCGTCTTTAAAACTTTGTTCAAAGCGGGCAAAAGCGTTTGGTAAAAATTCGCCGCGCGTTTTTTCTTGCGACGCGCTTTGGCGTCTTAAATCTTTAGCGCTTGCAAAATCTCCGCGTATACCAGCGGTTATTTTGCTTTTTTCGCTTAGCGAAGAAGACAGTTCGCTAAAAACTCCGTATTTGTCAAACTCCAAATCTTTTGTAAAAGGATTTCTAAGATTTCCCCTTGATTCGTGCCTGTCGTATTGAGCGTCTATTCCGCTTTTAAGTTTGTTGTTTTCGCCGAAATTAAAATTGAGAATTGTTCTTGCGCCGTAGACCGTTCTTGCAGGATTGCTAAGCATGCGCATATTCATCATGCCCGAAGGCTGCCTTAAACTGTAATTGTCCATTATGTGGTCGGCGCGGTTATAATAGGAGTTGAACTCTATTTTATCTAAAATTTCGGCTATGTTTTTTCTTTCAAATTTCAAGTTAAGAGTTTCTCTTTTAAATTGGCTGCCGTCCATTCCTCTTCCTGCGTAGCGGGCGTACCCGTCGCCCGTTCCCGCGCCTATTTCAATAAGATAATTTTCGCTTGGAGTAAGCCCCAATTGAACGTCTGCGCTCCATTTGTCGTATTTAGAGGGAACGGTTTTTCCATCGCCGTCTTTGTAATCTTGCGAAAAATCCTTATTAAAAAACGTTCTAAAATAAAAGTATTCGTTTCCAAAAGCCGCGTCAATATTAACTCCTGCGCGTTCGTAAGAGCCTGCTATAATATCGGCTTTGACATCGTATTTTTTTTCGTTTTCAGAATAATTTAAAGCCTCTTTTTCAAAAATTACAGTAGCCGCAGACGCCGCGCCGTAAAGAACGCTTTGCGGTCCCTTAATTATTGTAACGCTGTCGTAAGATTCAGGGGAAATGTAAGACGCGGGCGAGTCCATTCTGCTGGGACAGCCGCCAAAAATATTGCCGCCGCCGCTGACGATATTTATTCTTGAACCAAACGCCCCTCTAAAAACTGTATCAGAATTTGCGCCGCCAGAACGAATAGCGGAAAATCCCGGAACAGTTTTTAAATAATCCGTCGCGTCGCTTGCAGGAACGGGCTGCTTTGCCTGTTTAGGGTCTAAAACTATTTCTAACGGCGACCCCAAAGGCGCGGCAATAACAATAACTTTATTGAGCGTAATTTCTTGCGCAAAAGCAAACAAAACGCTTTGTAAAATTAAAAAAACCGCTATAAATATAGCAAATTTCATCTTTTCCATACTTTCACACCTCTTTTTTTATTCTTAGCGTATACAATGGGCGTCTTGCAAAAAACTATAATGTTCGTAACTGCCGCAAATTTTGCGGCGTTCAAAGAAGAAAATGCAAGCCGCGTCTTTGCCTTTCGCAGTTGTCCGTCATTTACGAATTTATTTCAGAATCTGCCGTTAAGCGTAAAGCGCAAAAAAAACAGCAAACAACAGATACTGAAAGAGACCATGAAAAAACAAAAAACAGCAGACCCTGAAATAAATTCAGGGCGATGCGTTTGCGTCAGTTTTGTATGACAGACATAACAGTAACAAGAAAAGCAAACGACAGTTTTTAGAGACACCCATATATATGTGTACTGCCCGCTAATAATTGGCAGCCCGCGCTCTTAATGAGTAAAGACTTTTTATTGCATATCAAATATATATGTTATGCTTTGCGTTATAGTTATACAATTTTGCTTTTTGAAAGTCAATTTTAAAAACATCTCAAATTTCAAATTGAGCTTTACAAGCTGCGGGGTATAAGTTAATAATAAACAGTTTTTTACAAGGAAATTTTTGCAAGAACTTCCTTGACATAAAAAGACAAGTTTTATATACTTTTCAAACGCCTCAAATATAAGGGTGTCTTGCAAAAACCTATAATGTTCGTAATTGCCGCAAATTTTGCGGCAGGGTTAAGAAGAAAATGAAGGGCGTCCTAAGAGCAAGGACGGACAAATTTTTGACGCCCAAATGCCGCAGAGACAATGTCTCTCAAGGCGCAAGGCAAGGACTGGCGTTAGGTTTTTTAGAGACCCCCCAAAAGAGAAGCAGAAGGACAAGGGCGTCCTATTTTTAATCTTAGCGGATTAATTTTAGGATGTTTTTTTATAGACGACGTAAAGGAGCTGGTCAATGTTAAAAGAGGGGCAGATAAGAATTCCTTCCGGATGCGCTATAAGCGGAATCATTGACAAAAAAGGCAATCGTTTTACAGGCGACGTGATAATGAAATCAATAGCTCTTATGCACGACCGTTCAAACGGGCTGGGCGGAGGGTTTGCCGCTTACGGAATTTATCCGCAGTATAAAGATTTGTTTGCTTTGCATATTTTTTACGATAATACGTCCATTAAAGCGCAGACGGAAGAGTTTATTGAAAAACATTTTGAAATAGAAAGCGCGGGCGATATTCCCACTACTCCCGTTGAGGGAATTACAAATAAGCCTTTGATATGGCGTTATTTCGTCACCCCGAGAACCTATCTTGTCCGCGACGGATTTATGGACGAAAACGAGTTCACTTCCCGCTGTATTATAAAAATCAACGCCGATTATAAAGGCGCATATGTTTTTTCAAGCGGGAAAAATATGGGAGCTTTTAAAGGCGTGGGGTTCCCCGAAGATATAGGCAAGTTTTTTATGCTTGAAAATTACGAGGCTTATTTTTGGTCTGCGCACGGAAGGTTTCCTACAAATACTCCGGGCTGGTGGGGCGGGGCGCATCCTTTTACAATGCTCAATTGGTCTGTAGTGCATAACGGCGAAATATCGTCTTACGACGCTAACCGCCGTTTTGTCGAGATGTTTGGATATAAATGCACTCTTCAAACAGACACTGAAGTTATAACTTACCTTTTTGATTTGCTTGTCAGAAAACACGGAATTCCTATAGAAAAAGCTATGAAAATAATGACCGCTCCTTTTTGGGACGACATAGACAGAGAAAGCGAAGACGTTAAAAAAGAACTTAAAAGTTTGAGAGCTGTCTACGCAAACGCGCTTGTCAACGGACCGTTTTCAATAGTTTTGGGATGCGAAAACGGTATGATAGCTTTAAACGACAGAATAAAACTGCGTTCAATGGTGGCTGCGGAAAAAGGCTCTAAAACATTTGTCGCAAGCGAAGAAAGCGCCATCAGAATAATCTGCCCCGACCCCGACAGAGTTTGGTCTCCGCGCGGCGGCGAACCCGTGATAGCTTTCCTTGAAGGAGCGCAAAAATGAGCGTAAATTTTACCACTCCGCTTTTTAAAGTTGAAAGGGACGAAAATAAATGTATTCAATGCAGAGTTTGCGAAAAGCAGTGTTCAAATAAAGTTCATTCTTACGACGCCGAAGACGACGTTATGCGCGCAAAAGACCAAGACTGCGTCAATTGTCATCGCTGCGTTTTGCTTTGTCCTACAGGCGCGCTGATTATAAAAAAATATCCTAACGAATTTAGAGAAAACGCCAATTGGAACGGTCAAGCTATAAGCGAAATTTATAAGCAAGCCGATACGGGAACTGTTCTTCTTACAAGCATGGGAAACCCAAAACCTTTCACAATTTATTGGGACAAAATGCTTTTAAACGCAAGCCAAGTTACAAACCCTTCTATTGACCCTCTAAGAGAGCCTATGGAAACCAGAGTTTTAATAGGCAGAAAACCAGACAAACTTGAATACAATGCAAAAGGCGAGCTTGTAACAGAAATACCTCCGCAGATAGAGCTGAATGTTCCGATAATGTTTTCTGCTATGAGTTACGGCTCAATTTCACGAAACGCTCACGAATCTCTTGCAAGAGCCGCGACGGAACTTGGAATTTGTTATAACACCGGCGAAGGCGGTTTAAACAGAGATTTTTATAAATACGGAAAAAATACGATAGTTCAGGTCGCATCGGGGAGATTTGGCGTAAACAAAGAATATTTAAACGCGGGCGCCGCCATAGAAATTAAAATCGGACAAGGCGCAAAGCCCGGTATCGGCGGGCATTTGCCCGGAAGAAAAGTCGGCGAAGACGTATCCGCCACAAGAATGATACCTATCGGTTCAGACGCTATTTCCCCAGCTCCTCATCACGATATTTACTCAATTGAAGATTTAAGGCAGTTAATATATTCGCTTAAAGAAGTAAGCGGTTATAAAAAACCCGTTTTTGTAAAAATAGCCGCCGTGCATAATGCCGCAGCTATCGCTTCGGGCATTGCAAGAGCTGGGGCGGACGTAATTGTGGTAGACGGTTTTAGAGGCGGAACGGGCGCAGCTCCTTTAAGAGTAAGGGACAATGTGGGAATTCCCATAGAGCTTGCGCTTGCTTCAATAGACGAAAGGCTTAGACAGGAAGGAATAAGAAATCAAATTTCTTTAGTTATAGCGGGTTCCGTCAGAAACAGCGCGGATATTGTAAAAGCTATAGCGTTGGGCGCAGACGCTGTTTATATAGGTTCGGCGGCTTTGCTTGCTATAGGCTGCCATATGTGTATGTCTTGCGCTACGGGCAAATGCAATTGGGGCATAGCCACGCAAGAGCCTGAACTTGTAAAAAGACTTAACCCTGACATTATGTATAAAAGGCTTGTGAATTTGATTAGCGCATGGAACCATGAAATACAGGAAATTATCGGCGGAATGGGCATAAACGCCATAGACAGTTTAAGAGGCAACAGGCTTATGCTTCGCGGTATAGGTTTAACGAATAAAGAACTTGAAATACTTGGCATTCATCATGCGGGCGAGTAAAATAAAAGCGGAGTTCAAAGCGCAGCCGACGCAAGTTTTTATAGAGACGCCTAAATACAAATGCCTCTTGCCGTCGCCAGTATGACGAATTAACTAATAGGGCGTCTTGCAAAAATCTATAATGTTCGTCCTTGCCGCAAATTTTACGGCAGGTCAAAGAAGAAAATGCAAGCCGCGTCATAAGAGCAAGAACGGACAAATTTTTTGACGCAGCAATCCGCAGAGACAATGTATAAAGGCGCAGGCTCGGACGGGAATTAGAGTTTATAGAGACGCCTAATTATTATTGAAATTACGATTTATCCGTTTTATTCTTGCGTTTTTTTAGTTTTTTTAATACGCCGTTTGCGCGTCTTTGCGTCAATGCGTTTAATCTTCGTAGTTTATACAGAGGGAAATAAATGAAAAAAATTTACGCCTTTGAAAGCAAATGTCTTGGGTGCGGGCTTTGCGAAGTTCATTGCAAAACGGCGCATTCAAAATCTAAAGATATTATAAAAGCCAATAAAAAAGAAAATATTACTTCGGCGATAGTCATAGAAGAAATTTTACAGCCGAAAGCCGTGTCGTATTTTGCTTTGCAGTGCCGCCATTGTCAAAAACCTAAATGCGTAAAAGCCTGTATTTCCGGGGCGATGTATAAAACGGAAGACGGCATTGTAAAAAATAATAAAGACAAATGCGTAGCGTGTTTATCGTGCGTTTTAGTTTGCCCTTACGGCGCGGTAAGAAAAAGCAAAGAGGGGAAAAGCGTTTCAAAATGCGATTTGTGTATTGAAGTGGGAACGCCGCAATGCGTTTTGCATTGCCCTAACGACGCAATTAAACTCTTGGACGAAACGGAAGCGGAGGCGTTAAAATGAAATACGTAATAATAGGAAACAGCGCCGCAGGCATAAACGCCGTTGACGCCGTAAGAAGCAAAGACAAAAAAGCCGATATTACTATAATTTCAAACGAAGAATTTCCAGCTTACGGACGTCCGCTTATTTCATATTATCTAAGCGGAAAAATTAAGCCTGAATTTATGAATTACAGGGACGACGATTTTTATACGTCAAGAAATATAGAACTGCTGCTTAACTGCGAAGCTGAAAAACTTGACGTTGAAAATAAAAAGGTTATAACAAGTTTGGGAAAACAAATAAGCTATGACAAACTTCTTTTAGCTACGGGCAGCGTTCCGTTTATTCCGCCTATAAAAGAGCTTGCGTCGCAAGACAATGTTTTCACTTTTTTAACTTATAAAGAAAGCCGCAGACTCAAAGAAAAGATTACGAAAAAATCCAAAGTTGTAATTGCAGGCGCGGGCTTAATAGGTTTAAAAGCGGCGGAAGGATTATTCGGGCAGGTCGCAAAAATTACGGTTATAGATTTAGCCGACAGAGTGATGGCGTCGGTTTTAGATAAGACGGCTGCTTCTTTAATTCAAAGCCGCATAGAGCAAAACGATATAGATTTTAAGCTCGGAGTAAGCGTTTCTGAAGTTGAAGGCGGCAATTCCGTAAGCCGCGCGATTCTTTCAAACGGCGAAAGCCTTGAATGCGATATTCTTATAATTGCCGTCGGCGTGCGCCCAAACGTCAAACTTGCAAAAGACGCCGGGCTAAAAGTCGCAAGGGGAATTGTCGTAGACGAATTTATGCAAACATCGCGCGAAGATATTTACGCCGCAGGCGACTGCGTTGAATCTTTAGATATGCTTTCAAACGAAAATAAAATTTTGGCTTTGTGGCCTAACGCTTCTCAACAGGGCGAAACCGCAGGCTTAAATATGGCGGCTGGAAACAAAGAAAAAGCGCCTGTGGCTTTTGCTATGAACGCAATTTCTTTTTTCGGTTTGCAGCTGATTTCTGCAGGCATAATAGGCGAAGCCGACAAAAATTCAATTTTTGACATTGAGGCAAACAAACTGCGCAGACTAAATATTGTAGACGACAGGCTTGTAGGATACGTTTTAATAAACGACCAGCAGCGCGCGGGCATTTACACCGCTTTAATCAACGACAAAACTAAACTTTCAACGCTTGAATACGATATAAAAGCAAAAGATATAGGGCTTAGCGTTTATCCTAAAGAGTCAAGAATTTGCAAAATATGGAGTAAAGACTAATGAAAATAATAAATGCGCAGGATATTTATTACCGGCAATTAAACGAGCTTGTCGACGAAGCCGTAAAAACAGACAAAGACATTACTCTTGACTGCGTCTTCGGGCAGCGTTATATAGGACGCGGACTTCCCGAAGGCGTTAAAATTAAAATAAACGGGTTTCCCGGCAACGATATGGCGGCTTATATGGACGGCGCTGAACTTGAAATTTTTGGAAACGGGCAAGACGCCGTCGGAAACACTATGAATTACGGACGCATTATAATTCACGGAAATTGCGGAGACACTACGGGCTATGCAATGCGCGGCGGGGAAATTTACGTTGAAGGAAACGTAGGCTATAGAGTAGGCATTCATATGAAAGAATATAAAGAAGCGCGCCCTGTAATAGTAATAGGCGCAAAAGCGGGAGACTTTTTAGGCGAATATATGGCGGGCGGCGCATTGATAGTTTTAGGGTTAGGTCTTAAAAAAGGCGAAGATTTGACGGGCAGATATTGCGGAACCGGCATTCACGGCGGCGCAATTTTTATCAACGGAAAACAAGACCCGTATAAATACGCAAAAGAAGCCGCGCAAGTGGAACTTACAGACACAGATAAAACGCTTTTACAAAAACATATAACGGCGTTTGGCAAATATTTTAAAAAAGACGTCCGCCAAATAAACCCCGAAAATTTTTATAAATACGCTCCGCTAAGCAATAATCCATACAGCAAAATGTATAGCAAATAAGGCTGATAAACAACAGTTAAAACGCATAAAAGCTATGATAAATCTTAGGCGTCGCAATTGTTGTTTCGCCACTTGCGGGCAATGCAGGGCGAGGGGTTGCCTGCCGCATGTAAATATTTCTCTTAGTATCTACAACGGCAATAACAATATTGAAAGAGACCCTGAAATGAATTCAGGGTCTCTTTTTTTGGGTAGTTTAGACAAATACAAATTTCTAACGTCTGCTTCTAAATATTCCATGGAATCTAGCTGGAGCGTATAAGTTATTTGCTGCTCCATTATTAATTATTAGAAATGAGTTATATCCATTTGGGATACCTATATTTGGTGTGTTTGGCACGGGGAAAGAATTAATAGAAGTCGTCCAATTTGCTGCAGTTATTGTATTATTTTGTCTTTGTTGCGAAAATATAACTGCATAATGAAATCTTGCAATGCTTCTAAAAGGATGATTTGGAGATGTGGCGTCTTCTGCTTGCGCTGATGCAATTATTACATAGTATCTAATGTCACATACAAGTTCGTTCGGAAAATTGTTGTTTATCAAATTTACAAAATTAGTTCTTCCTGCGGCGCCTGATGTAGGGGAAAGAGCTGCAGGAACGGCTATGTATAAAGCGTTAACAGCATCCCTGTAAATAAAATAGTCTGATCCATTGAAAACGCCTCTGTGAAGTAACTGTGGACCTAAGCCTGCAGCATTAGACATTATAGAAGGCATATATCCGTCAAGAGGTCTGGGGCTTCGTATTAGGGCGTTTGTTATCGGATCAAATACGTCTTCGCGTTCAACGCGGCAATGCACCATAACTTGAGGCAGCTGCGTATCTAAAGTATCGTAACGGTAAGAAGTTGTGTTCACCATAGGAAACCAAGTTGGGACTGTTATAGAAGGGTTGTCAAAAGACGGAACTCTATTAAATGGGATTTGTCTTCTTGTAGCTGTAGCGCTAGGCGTGCCAAAAATCCATTGTCCGCCTGCAGTTTGTTGAGATTGTGTTCCTGTTACTCCGATTATACTTTCGTTTGCGGTTTCGCTAGGGAATCTAGGCTGTAGTCTTGGTAGCCATATAGTGAAGGGATTGTTAACTTCTGCAGTAGTAAGAGCGTCTCCGCGCGTAATCCATGACATAAGCCATGCCGCCTGCTCTACTGTGCCGTCTGCTGCGTAAAAAGTTCTTGAGACATTGTATTCTCTTA
>JAISLV010000014.1 GCA_031277075.1 Endomicrobium sp.
AACTTGTTTCAGGGTCTGCTGTTAGCCGTTTAAGTTTCCTTTTGCCATATCCGTCACCCTGAACTTGTTTCAAGGTCTGCAGTTAGCCGTTTAACTTTCCTTTTGCCATATCCGTCACCCAGAACTTGTTTCAGGGTCTGCTGTTAGCCGTTTTAAGTTTCCTTTTTTTAAGTTAATATAAAAAAGCAAAGGGCAAAGCGCGGTTAGACAGCTATGAAGTCAGGAAAAGGCGATAGATGATTTGTGGATGCGCGGCAACAACAAAAGGCAAAGGCAAAACGGCAGACACTGGAAGAGACCCTGAAAGAGACCCTGCAAGAGACCCTGAAACAAGTTCAGGGTGACGCGTTTGCGTCAGTTTAGGGCGACGTATTCGCGTCAGTTTAGGGTGACGGCAAGAGCGGGCAAGAGGACGGAGGAATTGACCGCTTTTTGAAGGGATATTTTAAGTTCCTCTTTTTTAAATTTATAAAAAGACAAAATGGAGAAAAGAAAGGTGAAATGTAGAATGAACTGCAAATTTGGTTTTGTTTTTTTTGCCGCAATATTTTTTTTCGCGCCGGGTTTATTTGCCGACGAAATTTCTATTACCGCTTCGGTTGAAAAAAACGTAGTAGCTTTAAACGAATATATAGTTTATTCCTTAACGGTAAGAGGCGATTCTTTGAGTTTGCCAGACCCGCAGCTTGGGCGGCTAGACAATTTTAATCAATACGGAAGCGGGAGGTCGCAGAATATTTCAATTATCAACGGCAAAAAGAGCGCAAGCGTTACGCATAGTTATACGTTAGGTCCTAAAAGCGTAGGTAAATTTACAATACCCCCGTCTTCTATAAAGTATAAAGGCGAGGTCTACTCTACGCAAGCCATAGAAATAGAAGTCGTAAAAGCGCCAAGCTCTCAAAATGTAAGCGTTTCGCAGCCGCAGCCGAGACGCCAAACAAACCGCGCCGCAGCTTCCGCGCCAAACAACGCTCAAGTTCAAGGCAAAGCGTTTGTAAAAGCGTCGGTAAATAAAAAAACTGTTTATCAAAATGAAAAATTAATTTATAAGTTTTCTTTTTACACTAATGTCGCTCTTGCTTCAAACCCGGAATATTTCGCCCCGGATTTTAGCGGTTTTTGGAACGACGGCGCAAAACCTTCAAACCGCGTTGAAAATATTGACGGCATAGATTACAATGTAAGCGAAGTAGAAACGGTTCTATACCCCATAGAAAGCGGAAATAAAATTATCGCTCCTACAAAACTTAGAATAGCCGTTATGGACTTTTCTTCGCCGTCAAACCTTGACGATTTTTTTGGAAGTTTTTTTCAAGGGGTCGGACAAAGGCAGATTAAGACGCTTGAAAGCGACGAAATAAAAATTAACGTTTTGCCTTTACCGCTAGAAAACAGACCCGAAGATTTTTACGGGGCTATAGGCGTATTTAAAATATCGGCGTCGCTGGATAAAACGTCGGCGGCAGTAAACGAGCCCGTCGCGCTTACGCTAAGAGCGAGCGGTTCTGGAAATATGAAAAGCGTCCACAAGATAGACTTTGACGTTAAAGACGGTTTTAGAAAATACGATACGGTCGTATCGGACGTTTCTGCTGGCGTAAAAGAGTTTAAGATAATTCTTGTTCCCGTCAGTCCCGGCAAAAAAACCATTCCTGCGGCAAAATTGTCTTTTTTTAATCCTGCAAAGAAAAAGTATGAGACGGTTGAAACTCAACCCTTGGAGCTTGACGTAAGCGGCGAAGCCGTCTACGACGAAGAAGCGTCTGCCGAGAACGCAAAAATTAACGCAAAGAGAAAAGATATAAACTACAATAAACGCATAACGGATTTAAAACGCTATAGCGGCGCTTACGTTAAAGATAAAAAATTTTATTTGCTTTTTGTCCCTTTTTTGCTGCTTTTTATAGGCGGCAAAATATACTTTTTTGCGCTTTCTAAACGCGGCTCGGATAATGCGGGCGCGCGTTTTAGAAAAGCTAAGAAACTTATTGAAAAAGCCTCTTGCGAAATTTCAAAAGAAAATTTTGTTTCCGCAGGCGACTTTATTTACGATGCGCTTTTAGCTTTAATATCCGTTAAAATTAAAGTTTCGCCTGAAAACTTGCGCAAAGAACAAATAGCCGAAAAAATGCTTAAAGCTGGAGTTTCGCAGGAAATAGTAGAGAAGACGGAAACTGTTTTTGAAACGCTTAACTTTTTGAGATTTGCTTCCGTCAAAGCGGATAAAAAAGAGCTGCGCGATTTAATTGAAGCGGTGAAAAAAATAGCTACGGAGTTTAAATAATGAAAAAGCTGCCGTTTTTATCGTTGTTTTTGTTTTTTATATTGTCGTTTGCGCAAATTTGCGCGCAGGCAAACGATTATCAAACGCAAATTAATAATGCCGAAGAGAATTTTAAAAACGGAAATTTTGCCGCGGCGGCTGAAATTTATGAGAGTTTGATAAGCGTTGAAAAAGTCAATAATCCGTTTGTTTATTACAACTTGGCAAACGCATATTATAGGAACGGGAATTTGGGAGAGGCGGTATTAAATATTGAAAAAGCTTATAGGCTTTTGCCGCGCGACGCTGATATAAAAAACAACAGAAAATATCTAAGGTCTCTTGCGGGCGCAAAGGAAGATTTCTTAAAAGATTTTTTTACAGGAACTTTTTCATTAAACGAATTGAGCGCGGCTTGTTTTATTTTAATCGCTCTGCTTTTGTCTGCGGGCGCGTTTAAAAAAAATGTTCTTAGAAATAGAATTATAACCGTTTGCGCCGTTTTGTTAGCGCCGCTTTTGCTTTGGACTTCGTATAAAATAAAAGTTGAACTTTTAAGCGGCGAAGCCGTCGCTGTTCAAACTTTGACCGTCCGAAGCGGTCCCGGCGAAAACAACCCTGAAATTTTTGAAATTAACGAAGGAAAAACTGTAAACATTATTTCAGAAAACGCAGGCTGGAGCGCAATATCGGTAGTTTCAGACGGCGAAACTCTTAAAGGCTGGGCTGAAAGTAAAAATTTAGCGGCAATTAACGGGTAATCCGCTTTTTGAAAAAGCTTAAAAAGAGCAGCTAAGAAGTTAGGCAGCTAGGAAGTTAGGCGACGGATGAAACTGCAACGACACAAAGACAAAACAGAAAATACCCTGTCCGCTGCGCGTCCTTCCCTTTTAATAAAAGGGGAATAAAGAAATTGTGTAAAGAGCAGCTAAGAAGTTAAGCAGCTAGGAAGTTAAGCAACGGAAACAACAAAGACAAACGGCATACCCCCCCCCGTCAAGCTGTGCCTGCCGCCCCTTTTGATAAAAGGGAAATAACGACAACGGCGAGAAGACAAACAGCAAATCCCCGTCAGCTGCGCTGCCATCCTTTTTGATAAAAAGGAAATCAAGACATAGACAATATAAAGCGCTTCGCAACTTTTGCGCTTGACAATCTGCGAATGATAACGCTTTTAAATTATGGGCGCGCGGCGATAAAATTTTCTTTGAGAGATTGTAAAATGAAAAACTTTGAACAAAAAATATTCAATTATCTTGCCGCGCGTTTAAGCCCTAAACGTTTTGAACATTCTTGCAATGTGGCAAAATTGTCGGTTGAACTTGCGAGCATTTACGGCGTTGACGTTTTAAAAGCTCAAACCGCGGGACTTCTGCACGACTGCGCAAAATCAATGACAGAAAAAGCTCTTATTTCTTTTTGCGTAAGAAAGCGCGTTAAAACGCCGAATTTTAAAGCTCTTGTAAAATACGCGCCGCAGCTTCTTCATTCTTTTGCGGGAGAAATTATCGCAAAAGAAAACTTTGATATAAAAGACAGAGACCTTTTAAACGCCGTAAGAAATCACACATTAGGAAGACCGGAAATGTCTATGCTTGAGAAAATACTTTTTACCGCCGACGCCGTTTCTTACGATAGAAAATTTCCTTTCTCTGCGAAAACAAGAAAACTCGCCAAAACCGATTTTAACGCCGCTTTTAAAGCCGTTATGCGCGCTAAAATGGAATACGTCTTAAATAAAGGCGTCTGGCTTTGCCCAAAGGCTTTAGAAACTTGGAATTTTTATGCGGTTTAAAAAGGCTAAAAAGATTCTTTTGCCGTTTGCCGCGTCGGCAATAATAATTTTAATCGTTTTGCTTGCCGCGTTTTATATAAATTTGTGCGCAAAAGACGAAATATCAAAAAAAATTCTTTTTAAAAAACCTCTCAAATGCGCCGTTTTGCTTTACGGCTCTCAAACCCTTTACCCCGAAAGACTTGAATCGTTTTTAATTTATTACGAACGCAAAAATTCTATTGTAAAAATAATTTCAGTAAATACGGACGCAGTGTTTTTTGACAAAAGAAAAATTGCAAGAAGTTTGAAGAAAACGTTTTTTGAAGCGGCAAAAAAAGACATAAAAACAGCCGTTGAAAAATTCTATTTAAATTTGTTTTCAATTGTTGACGATTCGTTTGAGCCTGATTTTTATATAAGCGCAGACTATGAAACTTTTCTTAAAACGTTTGAAGGCTATCCTAAAATAAAATCCTTAGTTTCGCAGACAGATTTTACAAATAGAGACCTGCAGTGTTTAACCCAGCTTGAAATTGCCGAAAATATCGTAAAACTTTTAAACGGCAGCGCTTTTTCAAATATAATAAAGTTAAAACAATACAGACCTAATCAAGACGAAGTTTTAACAAAATTTGCGGCGGGAAATTTAATTCTTCATTTTAAATTTAATAAAGTAAAGATAATGTTTTGCGATTTGCCTGTAAAATACGGCAAAAAAAGAATAGAACCTGACAGAGAAAACATTAAAAACTTTTTCTCTCAAGTATATTATAAGCCGACAGATATTTATCTGCAAAACGGCGCGCAAAAGATAGAGGTTAAAAACGCATCAGGTAGACCGCGCATGGCGGAAAAAGCGGCTTGGCTTTTGCGGGACGAAAAATTTGACGTTTTAGAATGGAGCAATTTCAGTTTTATTTACGAAAAAACTATAATTAAAGAAAGCAAAGGCAATTTTGGCGCGGCTTTAAAAATGGCAAAAATTTTAAAAGGCGGTAAAATAATAATTTCGTACGATTTCCAAAGTTTTTACGAGGCGTCTGTGTTTATAGGCAAAGATTGTGAAATTTACGATAAACTTGACAGAAAAAAATTATAAAAAACGCGCGCAGCGGAGGTTTAGATGAGCAATATTAACTTTTTGGAGCTTGCCGTAAGAGCCGCAAAAATCGCAGAAGATAAGAAAGCTTTATTTCCAGTTATTTTAGACGTTACAGGCTTAACCGCTATGGCTGATTATTTTGTAATAGCCGCGGCGCAATCTACGCCGCAAATTAACGCTGTTTGCGACGAGATAGAAAAAAATTTTAAAAACAGCGCGGTATTGCCCGTTAGGAAAGAAGGCGTTTCGTCAAAATCGTGGAGAGTTATAGACTATGGAGGTTTGATTGTGCATATAATGTCTCCTGAAATAAGAGACGCGTATAAACTTGAAACTCTATGGGGCGGAGCAAAAACGGTGACATTTAAAGATGCGGCGGTTTTAAAAATAGAAATTTTGCAAAAAATAAAAGAGCTTTAAAAAAATGCGGAAAAAGTTTTAAACTCTTGGGTAAAAAGAGTTATAAAAACTGCAAAGACGGCGTTGAAAGTTTCAAAAAAAGAAGTTACAAAAACAGTAAAGTCTGGGAAAAAGCAAATAAAAGAAGCGAAAAAAACCGTTAAAAAAGTTTCAAAAGAAGTCGGCAAAACCGTAAAAGAGAAAGTGACAAAAGCAAAAAAAGTAGCTTTTGCCTTAGGCAAAGGAGTTGAAGCGTTTAAGAAAACTTTGCTTGAAACAGATAAAAAGAAAGCAAAAAAGAAAAAGTGATAAAGTTATCTGCAGCTTCTGCCGTCGCAGAGCTTTTACAATAGCCTTTAAAATCCGCCTTGTCGTTTCACTTGTTAGGGCGTAGGACAAGGGTGATATGTCTTCAGCATGACGGCAAGCGGCAACGGCAAAGGCAAACGACAACGACAAAAACAAAGACAACGACAAAAACAAAGGCAACGCCAGATGCTGAAACGAGTTCAGCATGACGGCAAATGACAAAAGCAACAGTAATTACAGATTTCCTGTTGCGTCAAAATGTTTTTCTTTCCTTGTCTTTCAGCGTTTGTTTTGCCGCTGGCGGTTCTGTTTTAACAGCCGCAGATAATTCTTTTTTGTTTTTGTTTTTTGTTTCTGTCTTTTTCTACGAAAAGTTTGTTTCCGTCTAAATCTTTTTGGCAGTAATACATCGCCGTAGCGTTTGTGGAGGGCGTCGGCGTGAAAATTTGAACTTGCTCGGGGCGGATTTTTAAATTCTTTCCTATAAAACTTTGTAAATTCCTCATTTCTTTTTCGCCGCATCCGGGATAGGCGGCTATAAAATAGTAAGTTAAAAATAGTTTTAAATGCGCGGCGTCGGTAAGACGGGCTTTATTAAACATTTCAAGGAATTGTTTGAGAAACGCCGAGCTTGGCTTGCCCATATAGTTTAAAATTTTATCGTCGGTATGTTCAGGAGCGATTTTCATCTGCCCTGAAATATGAGAATTTAAAAGCTCGTTTAAATAGTTTTGTCCGTTTTCTTTGTCTTGGCATATCATATCGTAACGGACGCCCGAAGATATAAAAACTCTTTTACAAAATTTTCCCGCTTTTTTTAGCAGTTCAATTTGTTTGTCGTGTCCGCAATTTAAATTTGCGCACATTTTAGGAAACAGGCATCGCCTGTTTGAGCAGCTTCCTGCAAGATGTTTTTTTTCGCCGCTGTTAATTTCGTTTTCTCTTTTGCAAAAAGAGCCGAACATATTTGCCGTCGGGCCGCCCAAATCTGAAATATTCCCTTTAAAATCTTTTAACTTTGAAATTTTTTCAATTTCCGCAAGTATAGATTTTTCGCTTCGCGAAACGACTTCCCTGCCTTGATGAACCGTTATCGCGCAAAAGCCGCATTCTCCGAAACATCCTCTATGCGTCGTAATTGAAAATTTAATCGTTTCCTGCTGTTTTACTTTTCCTAACTTTTCGCACGACGGACAAACTTCCCGCGTATAATCTAAATCGTAAATTGCGTCTAGCTCTTGCTCTGTAAGAGCGGGCTGTTTCGGGTTTTGAATTAAATATCTGTCGGCGTGTTTTTGTATAAGCGTTTTTGGATTTTGCAGACGTTCGTTTTGATAAAAAGACGAGAACGCTTCAAAAAATTTGTCGGGGACGCTTTTGCATTCCTCAAAAGACGGAAGTTCTAGGGAATTGGGCAAAGGCGTTTTTGAGATATAACATAACCCTTTGATATTTTTCCAGTCTTTTTCATCGCGCAGAGCTTCTGCCAGCGAAAGCGCAGCTTTTTCGCCCATACCGTAAATTATAATGTCGGCTTTTGCGTCAAAAAGTATTGAACGGCGCAGAGCGTTATCTTGCAAATCGTAGTGAACAATTCTTCTTAAACTCGCTTCAACGCCGCCTAAAATTATAGGTTTTGTATTTTTGAAATGCCTGCGGATAAGGTTTGTATAAACCATACAGGCGCGGTCTGGTCTGCGGTTATTTATGCCGCCCGGCGTTAAGTCGTCTTCGTTTCTGAATTTGTTTAAAGACGTATAATTTGCGACAAAAGAATCCATCGCGCCTGCCGAAACGCCCCAAAAAAGTTTCGGTTCGCCTAGCCGCGCTATTTCGTCTGTTAAAATATCAGGTTGAGAAATAACGGCGACTTTAAATCCTTTTGAAAAAAGCCAATTTCCTATTACTGCAACTCCGACAAAAGGACTGTCAATATAAGCGTCGCCCGATATTAAAATAATATCGGGCTGCGCCCATCCTAATTTTGTTATTTCTTCTTTATTTGTAGGAAGCATAATAGAGGGATAAGTTGAAAAGCGAAATATTAAAGCGCGAAACCTTAAAAGTTTTATCTTGCCGTTAAACGTATTGCGGCAGATATTTTGCCGCCAAAGCGCGCATTTCTTCGTGCGACATTGAAGTAGAACGACCGTCTTTAAACATTCCGTCTATTTCTTCTTTTATTTGTAAAAGAGCGGGGTCGTTTTTATCAAGTTTTTTTTCGGCGTCTTTGAGTTTTTGAAGCTGCGTGTTATACCAATAGGCTATGCCCGCCAAGCCCGCTCTGTCTGTAATTGCGACTTCAGGCGGTCTGTTTAGTATGGTCATAGTGTCAAAAACATTGTAAATTTCTTCTTCTTTCAACAAGCCGTCTGCGTGAATGCCCGCTTTTGTCATATTGAAATTTGCGCCGACAAAAGGCTGATTTGGCGGAATATTGTAGCCTAGCTCTTCTTTAAAATAGTTGGCAATATCGGTAATTACGCTTAAATCCATTCCGTTTACAGTTCCTCTTAAAGCCGCGTATTCTATAGCAAGAGCTTCTACGGGAGTATTTCCAGTTCTTTCGCCTATAGCCAAAAGAGTGGCGTTTATGCCGCAGCATCCGTAAAGCCAAGCGTTTGTGGCATTGCTTAAAGCTCTGTAAAAATCGTTGTGTCCGTGCCATTCAATCCATTCGGAAGGAACGCCCGCATAATGGACAAGCCCGTGAATTATTCCGTTGACGTTTCTTGGCATTGCCGCGCCGGGATAACTTACTCCAAAACCCAAAGTGTCGCAGGCTCTTATTTTTACAGGCATTTTGGCTTCTTTTGAAAGTTTCATAAGTTCTCTTGCAAAAGGAATGACAAAGCCGTAATAGTCGGCTCTGGTAATATCTTCAAAATGACAGCGCGGAATAATTCCTTCGGTAAGCGCGGACTTTACAATATCCACATACATATCTAAAGCCTGTCTGCGGGTTTTTTTGAGTTTTAAAAATATGTGGTAGTCGGAACAAGAAGTTAATATCCCCGTTTCTTTTAAGCCCATTTCTTTTACAAGGTGAAAATCGCTTTTTACCGCTCTTATCCAAGAAGTTATATGCGGAAATTCAAAGCCAAGCTCCTGACATTTGCGCACGGCTTTTCTGTCTTTTTCAGAATACAGAAAAAATTCGGTTTGCCTTATTATGCCTTTCGGTCCGCCGAGCTTGTTCATAAATTTATAGAGCTGAACAATTTGCTCTACAGTGAACGGATCCATCGCCTGTTGTCCGTCGCGGAAAGTGGTGTCGGTAATCCAAAGTTCGTCGGGCGGGTTCATCGGTACAATTTCGCTGTTAAAACAAATCTTTGGAACGTCTGTAAAACTGAAAATATCTCTGTAAAGGTTAGGTTCGGAAACGTCTTGAAGTTCAAAATGATATTCTTCGGGTTCTAGTTTATTTGTTCTTTTATTAAAAGTAAGCATATCGCCACCTCCTTAATTAATATAAACACACATTATATTTTTTTAACGGCTTTATTGCAACAACTATTAGTATTATGGTATAATTAAAGCCAAAAAAAATAACGGGCAATATCTAAAAACTTACCTCTTAACTGTCTCTTTTAAATCAAAGCCTTTCAAGGCGCGATTTTATTTTATCCGCAAAATGCCGAAACGCTTTTTGCGCGGCGGCGGACAAACTTCGCTTAAAATACAATTTTTTGGTATGTCCGTAATACTTTCGGCGGTATAAAATGTCTTATCTTGTTTTTGCAAGAAAATTCAGACCCAAAGATTTTGACGAAGTGATAGGGCAGGAACACATATCAAAAACCCTTAAAAACGCGATTTTAGAAAACCGAATAGCCCACGCATACCTTTTTTCAGGTCCCAGAGGCTGCGGCAAAACCACTATGGCAAGGATACTTGCCAAAGCTCTCAACTGCAAAAACGGGCCTACCGCCGAGCCTTGCGGCGTTTGCGAAAATTGCGTAGAAATAAGTAAAAGCTCAAGCGTTGACGTTTTAGAAATTGACGGAGCTTCTACCAGAGGCATAGACAATATGCGCGAGCTGCGCGAAAACGTAAAATTTGCCGCGGCAAACTCAAAATATAAAGTTTATATTATAGACGAAGTTCATCAAATAACAGCCGAAGGGTTTAACGCTCTCCTTAAAACTATAGAAGAACCGCCCGAACACGTTATTTTTATTTTAGCCACTACCGAACAGCATAAAGTTCCAATAACCATTCTTTCGCGCTGCCAAAAATACAGATTTAAACTTATCCCTTCAAAAGAAATAGCTCTTGCTATAAAAAAAATAGCCGCAAAAGAAAACTTTGAAATTGACGACGACGCTTTAAATATAGTGATAAACGCTTCAGGCGGCTCTATGAGAGACGCTTTGAGCCTTTTAGACCAAGCGTTTTCTTCAAGTAATGGGAAAATCAGCGCGCAATACATACGCGGTCTGCTAGGGCTTTTGCCTAAAGAAACTATCGCAAAAGTAAGCGAATGTTTGGCAAAGGGAAACGTTCAAGAAATTTTGGAAACGGTAAAAAATATTTATGAGCAGGGCTATAATATTTTGCAGTTTGCAAGGGATTTAAGAGACCATTTAAGGCAGGTAATGATTTATTCCGTCAACCCTGAAATAGCCGAAATTTCCACAGACGACAAAAAACTTTTTGAAAGTCAAAAAACTCTGTTTTCAATTCCCCGCCATATAAGGATGAACAATCTCATTTCAAAGGCTTTAGAAGAAATGCGCTGGCACGACCAGCCGCGCTTTTTGCTTGAAATATATTTGTTAAAAATGTCGGAGCCTTATTATAATGTAGGCGAGCTGATAAATAAAGTGTCGGAGCTTGAAAAGAATTTGCGCTCTGCAGGTTTTGAAGCGGCGCTTCCAAACGGCGAAAAAACGCGGTCGTCTTCTGAAATGCCCAGTCTTTCAGCGGGCGATTTGATAGATATTTGGAGAGAGATTGTCTCTGCAATAACAAAAAAACATCCTCTTACGGCAGGCTCGCTTAATAAGGCGGCGATAAAAGTTTTGTCGTCTTCGGCGGTGCAAATTTCCGCTGAAAATAAGTTTGATTACGACGGCATTATGGAATTCCGCGAGCAAATATTAAAACTCTATCAAAGAAACACGGGGATGGAAATTTCCGTAAAAATCGTGATTGAAAAAAATGAAAAAGCGGCAAACCCAGAAGACGAGTTTATAGCGGAAGAAAGCCGACCGCCAGCCGAAAGCGGCGAAGGCGAAACTGTTCAATATGCCGTTGAAGAAGATTTAAAAGAAAGCGCAAAAACCGCCGTTCCAAAACACATTGAAGAAATAGCGAAGAAATTCGGCGGCGCGGTAAAAAAAATAAATTAGAACGGCAAGACAGCGATAGTAAAAACGCTCAACTTTCCCGCAGGGTATTTAGCCGTCGCGGCTATTTCCGTTTGGACGTCTTGTAAAAACCTTATAAATTTCCATTTTTTTTAAAGGGGCGTCGGGATTGACGGCGGGATTTTGCCGTTGACTTCTTAAAAAATACGATTTTTTAGAGATATGTAAAATGGAATTTATCGCTTTTTTACAATACATCCCGCAGATTTGAAAATTTAGAGAATGTTTTTTAATATGCCGTTTTCATAGGAAATTCAAAGATGAATCGTCCCCAGCCCGTTGAACAGATGGTTGAAATAATCAAAAAGCTTCCCGGCGTCGGTCCTAAAATGGCCGAGCGTTTGAGCTACCATATATTGAAAATGCCTCAAAGCGAAGTTAACAGGCTTATTGATTCCATACAAAAGGGCAGACAATCTATGAAGTATTGCGACGTCTGTTTTAATTTAAGCGAAACCAATCCCTGTCCGATATGTTCAGACCCGTCAAGAGACAAAAATATGCTTTGCGTGGTAGAAACGCCTCAGGATTTGCTTGCGGTAAGCAAAGTCAAGGACTATAGAGGGCTATATTTTGTGCTTGGAGGCGCATTGTCGCCTTTAGACGCTATAGGACCTGACGATATAAGAGTGGCGCAGTTGTTAAAAAAGTTAAAAAGTGATAAAATCACGGAAATTATACTTGCTACCGACGCCGATTCAAAAGGCGAAACTACGGCTTTATATCTTGCTCAGCTTATAAAACCATTTAATATTAAAGTAACAAGATTAGGATACGGTTTGCCCGTAGGCGGAGACATTGAATATGCCGACGAAGTTACTCTTTCGCGCGCAATCGCAGGACGAAAAGAAATGTAAATAAGACAGGCGATAAGTAAAAAATAAAAGGCAGGCGCAACCCTTTCGCTTTTTATTTTTTATATTTTGCTTGTCGTTAAAAGGGGAAAAAAATGTCTAAAAAGTTAACGGCTATGGACGGAAATACCGCCGTCTCGCACGTAGCTCACGCTACAAATGAAGTTATTGCAATTTATCCTATTACGCCTTCGTCTACAATGGGCGAAATTTGCGACGCAAAATCCGCAAAAGGCGAAACAAATATTTGGGGAAATGTCCCCGTAGTAAGCGAGCTCCAATCAGAAGGCGGAGCTTCGGGCGCGGTTCACGGCGCGCTTTGCGCGGGCGCGTTGACCACTACTTTTACGGCTTCGCAAGGGCTTTTGCTTATGATACCCAATATGTTTAAAATAGCGGGCGAACTCACCCCGACGGTTTTTCACGTTTCCGCCCGCGCAATAGCCACTCATGCGCTTTCAATTTTTGGCGACCATTCAGACGTTATGGCTGTGCGTCAAACGGGCTGGGCTATGCTTGCTTCGGCAAACCCGCAGGAAGCTATGGATTTTGCTTTGATATCGCAAGCCGCCGCGCTAGAATCGCGCGTTCCGTTTTTACATTTCTTCGACGGCTTCCGCACTTCTCACGAGCTGAATATGGTTGACGTTTTAAGCAAAGAACAGATGAAAGAAATGATAGACGAAAATTTAATTGCAAATCACCGCAAAAACGCTATGAACCCCGAATATCCTACCGTCAGAGGAACGGCTCAAAACCCGGACGTATATTTTCAAGGGCGCGAAGCCGTAAATTCTTATTACGAAAAAACTCCCGCTATTGTCAAAAAGCAGATGGAAAAATTTGAAAAATTAACAGGACGCAAATACGGACTTTACGAGTATGTAGGCGACCCCGACGCCGAACGCGTAGTAGTGATAATGGCTTCGGGCGCAGACGTCGCTCAAACTGCGGCGCAATGTCTTGCGGGTGAAAAAGTGGGAATTTTAAAAGTCCGTTTATTTAGACCTTTTAGCGGCGTTGACTTTATAA
>JAISLV010000028.1 GCA_031277075.1 Endomicrobium sp.
TATGTCTGTCCATGCGCTTTCATGGTATTTCGCCTGATATGTTTCGTCTTCGGCGGATTTTACGCTATTGTAAGAGTCGCAGCCGTATTCCGTTATAAGAACAGGTCTGTCAAAATTCCCTTTTACGCTGTTCCAGATGACGCCAAAACCGTAGGGTCCTGAATATTGGTTAAAGCCTAAAACGTCTATCGCTGGAGCGTATTTTTCATAGCTTGGCAGAAATTTTACTGTAGCGTTGCAAACGCCTACGGGATGATTTTTATCAATATTTTTTATCATTTCGCACACAGAATTGACAAAAGCCGCAAATTCATTAGGATATTTATACGCATTAGTGTTTGTTTTTGTTGAGTTGGCGTCGTTTCCGGGCGAATCGTTTTCGTTGCCCAGCATCCACATTAAAATGTAAGGTTCGTCTTTGTGCTCCATTACCATTTTGCGGACGTCTTCTTTAATATTGTATCTTTGAACCGCATTTTTATAATCCGTTCCGTCCGTCCAGTCTGCGCCGCTGCCTTTTGTATATGCGCCAAGCAAATTTCCCATTATTACCATTATGCCGAATCTCTCGTATAAATCTCTTAACAATTGTTTATTTATATTGTCGCTATGATATATTCTTATAGTGTTTGCCCCCATAGCTTTTAACAGGGCAAAATCTCCTACGGTATGCTCGTCGGGCGATTGAAAATTATCTCTGTCGTAATCTACCCAAGAATCGTAAGGTCCGTCTATTTCGCCGTTATTGTTTAAATCGCTGTGCATCCAGTCGTTTGCTTCCGCGCGTTTGCCTACTTCGTCTGCGGAATATTCTATTCCTTTTATAAAATAATCGTCCCCGTCAACCGTGATTTTCCATTTGCCGCTTGCCGACTGAACGGTTTTAACGACAGCGCACTCAAGAACGGATGAAAAACAAAAAAATAGCGTAATTAAAAAAACATATCTTATTTTTGTCATTAATATGCCTCTATGAAATAAATTAAAGATGAAGAATAAGAAATGGAAAAATGGAGTTCAGATTAGCAAAACTTTAATTGGCGTATCTAAAAACTGCAAAGCTCTTAATTT
The DNA here is from genome assembly GCA_031277075.1 of Endomicrobium sp. Classification (GTDB taxonomy): domain Bacteria; phylum Elusimicrobiota; class Endomicrobiia; order Endomicrobiales; family Endomicrobiaceae; genus JAISLV01. Next base: position 1,072 of record JAISLV010000028.1, read on the forward strand.
CAATTATTTGTTTTTCTTATATTTCTGCCATAAATCTCTATACATAAAATAAGCGGAGCGAAGCTCTCTTTTAAAGGGGCTGTCTTTGCCGTCGCCTTGAGAAGTTAAGCCGAACCACTCCTCGTAAGCGCCTCCGTCTAGGAAAGGACCCATCCACTGCGTAGTTACATCGTGAGCTGAAGGGTCAAATTCGGGCGGGGGACCTGCTTTCCACCATTCGTCAACCCACTCAAAAATTACAGCGCCCAGCGCGTTTCCAACGCCGCCTTCAACGCCTGCGCTGTTGTCTTCTAAATCGTTCCACGAGGCTTTATGATAAGCCGCTTGACCGTTTTCCGCTCTTGCCGTATCCCAATCTTTAGCATATGCGGGACAGCCGAATTCCGTAACCAAAACTGGTTTTCCGTATTCGTGTAAAACGTCTTTCCACAAGGGACCAAAACCCTGTTCGCCCCTGTAAGCGTTTGCTCCGTAAATGTCAAGTTCCGGCGCGTTTTTAGCGCATTTGTCCATCAAATACGTGTCGCCATTGCATATTGCGACGGGGCGTTTATACGGGTCTATTGATTTTATAAGTTTTGCGCATTCATTTACAAAAGAATAGTATGCGTCGGGCTGTTTTTGCGCTTGATTGCTTGTGCCTGCAAAAACGCCCATAGTTCCGACTGTCCCGTAATTGTTTTCGTTTCCCAATACCCACATAAGCACATATTGTTCGTCTTTATATTCTTCAACCATTTTTCGCACGCTTGCAAGCATTCTTTCGCGCTGCTCTTTATTTGTGTAGTCTGTGCCTGTATACCATTCCGCGCCAGAATCAACCGCATACATCCCTAAAAGATTTCCGACCATATACATAAACCCGTATTTTTCATAACCGTCTTTTAAAAGCTCTTTATTCAAGTTAGGATAATGATAAATTCTTATGGTGTTTACGCCCATTTCTTTCATTAAAGCAAAATCGCCGACATCTTTTTCGTCTGCGTCTTTTACGCCGTTTCTGTTTGCGTCAACCCACGCTTCGTAGGGTCCGTCTATTAGTTCATTTTTATTTTTGTCGGCAAAAGTCCAGTCTCTGTCGGTGTTGACCGAACCGTTGTCGGGGCTAAGACCTACAGGAGTTGGCGAATAGCAAATCGCTCTTACTAAATAAGGCTTATCGTCAACCGTAAGCTGAAAATGATTATTATTGTATTGAGCGAGCTTAACTCTGCCTGTTCCCGTAACTTTTTTAACGCCTATTTTATCTAAATTAATTGTTTTTCTTGCAAAATCTTTTGCTTTGGCGGGAATAAGTTTCCCGGGGGTAACATAAAAAATATCGTTATTTTTATCGTTGTCGTATCTATTTTTTATAAGTAAATCCGCTCCTTCAAGTTTTACTCCAAGCTCGGGATATTTTTTTGTAAGATAGCGGATTTTATCTAAACAAACCGCGCCGACATACCAAGGAGTTTTCCACTGCGTATATCCTATAGATTTAGGGAAAAAGACAAAACAAGCGTAATAGGCTTTCACCGCGTGTTTAATATTTCCAGATTTTTCTAAAGCCATAGCGGTATAAAAAAGTTTAACGCCGGGGTCGTCCTTTTCAACAGCCCATTTAAAAAAGTTCAGCTGATAATTATCGGTATTGACGAAATCCCACTTATTGCCTTTTAATTTGTTCACAGATTTTTCGTAAGCGGGGTCTTTATAAACGCTTTGAGTATTCGGATATATTCCCTCGCCCGAAGCAGCCCTTAATCCGGGCATATCCTTTACAATATATTTATAATTTTCCGCGCCTACGCCGTGGAACTCTCCGTATTTTGAGTAGTCTATCCATTCGTCTGTTCCCGTGTCAAAAATTTTAAACGGCTTAGGAATATCGTATTTTCTTGAAGAATTATATTTTTGCGCGGCGTCAAGAGAGGTTTTTAAATCTTTAGATTTTTGTTCTTCCTGCGTTAAAGCATTTAGGTTTGAAAAAGACGCGGTAAAAAAAACGACGGCAAGAACTGCTAAAACGGGTTTTGTGATTTTCATTTTGCGCTCCACAGAAATGCTTGTAAGATTGGTGGGCAGTGCAGGACTTGAACCTGCGGCCTATTCCTTGTAAGGGAATTGCTCTTCCAGCTGAGCTAACTGCCCGTTTTATGTATGTTTAAAGATGATACTAAAAAATAAGAGGAAGTGTCAAACCGCCGTCAGAAATTTTGGAGATTATAGAAAGCGCGTCTTATCATGTAAAACGACGCTGAAAAAAGAAGCGCAATGCCGTTTAAAACGCGCGAAATATTTTTTATGCGTTTGCCGCGTAAATTTTGTATAATCTGCGTTATGAAAAAAATATTTTATACGTTAATTTTTGTTTCTTTCGTTTTTTTGTCATGCGCGGCGCAGCAGACGGAAAACAAGCGGCATTTGCAAAACGAAACTCAAGCGCTAAAGCAGGAAACGCAGGCGGAAACCCAATTGCGCGGCGCGCCCAAGCCTCCCAAACAGGAGTCTGAACTCGCCAAAGCTAAAGCGGTTGAAACGCAAAAACCAAAACCCGCGTCAAAACCAAAGGAGAAAAAAGAAATGAACGCGACAATTGAAACCAATTTGGGAACAATCAAAATTAAGCTGCTGCCCGAAAACGCCCCCATCACAGTCGCAAATTTTACGGAACTTGCCAAAGGAACAAAAGAATGGACTGACCCTAAAACCGGAAAAAAAGTAAAAAAGAAATTTTACGACGGATTGATATTTCACAGAGTAATACCTCAATTTATGATACAAGGCGGCTGTCCCATAGGCAAAGGCACGGGCGGTCCGGGATATAAATTCCAAGACGAAATTGACCCGAACTTAAAATTTGACAGAGCGGGCATACTTGCAATGGCAAACTCAGGACCTAACACAAACGGTTCTCAGTTTTTTATAACTGAAATTCCCACGCCTTGGCTCAACGGAAACCATACGATTTTCGGATACGTATCGGAAGGGCTTGACATAGTAAAAAAAATAGCCCGCCAAGAAGTTGATTTTTCCGATAAACCCGTCAACGACGTCGTAATAAAACAAATAATAATTGAAGAATAACCGCAACAGCTTTAGGGGTCTTTATGAAAAAAGTTATTTTTATAGTCGCGCCGAAAGTTTTCCGCGACGAAGAATATTAC
>JAISLV010000033.1 GCA_031277075.1 Endomicrobium sp.
CAGACAATTTTCAGATATTGCCGATTATTTTTCGGCGGGCGACTGTATTGTAATAAACGACACTAAAGTCGTTCCTTCAAGGCTTTTTGGAAAAAAAATAAGCGGCGGAAAAGTTGAACTTTTGCTTTTAGACCCTTTTCAAACTGACGGGCGGTATAGAGCGTTAATTAAACCTTTTATCGGAATTGAAAAAAAAGTATATTTTGAAGACGGATTAGAATGCGAAGTGAAATCTAAAACTGCAGACGGGGAAACCATAGTTTCTTTTAATAAAAGCTATAGCTTAATTCCTTTTCTTGAAAAATACGGCGTAATGCCGCTTCCGCCTTATATAAATAGAAAGAACGGACTTGCGCAAGAACTTTCCGATTTTGACAAGCTGCGTTATCAAACCGTTTATGCTAAAAACGACGGTGCGATAGCCGCGCCGACGGCGGGACTTCATTTTACGGCTGAGATTTTTGAGGCTCTAAAAACTAAAGGCGTAAATATAGCAAAACTCACTTTGCATGTCGGCTGGGGAACTTTTAAACCTATAGTAAGCTCTCAATTATCAGAACATAAAATGTCTGCGGAAAAATTTTTTATAGACGCGCAAAACGCCGAAATAATAAATAGCGCTGTTTTGGAAAACAAAAAAGTCGCCGCCGTAGGCACAACGTCAACAAGGGCTTTAGAAAGCGCGGCGGCTTGCGCCGGGTTTTTAAAAAACGGTAAATTTTTATTGAAAGAATGTTCAGGCGAAACTGAAATTTTTATTTATCCGGGATACGAATTTAAGATAATAAATACGCTTATCACAAATCTGCACCTCCCAAAATCCACGCCTTTGATGATGACAAGCGCTTTTGCAGGCAGAGAATTGACGTTAGAAGCGTATAAAGAAGCCGTAAAAGAAAAATACAGATTTTTTTCTTACGGCGATTCAATGCTGATAACGGCGGCAAACGCATAAAAACTATGATAAATCTCATGCGTTGCTGCAGCTGTCGCCTCCGACCTTGCGGGATATGGCAGCGGGATAGATGGTCTTTTCGTAGGGAAATATTTTTTATGCGTTTATCGCGGCTGTGACTGGAATAACTGCGAATGTCATTTTATATGATAAGATGCGAACGTTGTAAGATGCGAACGTTTGAAAAAAATGTATATTTTTAATAGAATATCTGAATTCATAATATAAGGTATATGTTTTTTATTTTTGACGAGGATTTTATAATGAAAAAAAATTTAGTCTACATATTGTTTTTGCTTTTTTCCGTCGCGGCTTATTCTTTTGCGCAGGATTCGGGAACAATATCTAAAATACTTGTAGACGGGCTTAAAAACGTTAAACAAAAATCGGTTCTTTCCGAGATAGATTCTAAAAAGGGGAAACCCTATTCCATTGAAACCGCTAAAGACGACGTTCGCGCTATTTTAGACACAGGCGAATTTGAGACCGCAGAATTCCGCTTTAACAAAGCTGACGGAACGCTTATTTTTACCGTCGTTGAAAGACCTTATATTGATAAGATAATTTTCAAAGGAAACAAAAAATTCTCAGCGGGAAAATTGAAGTCTAAAAGCCAGCTTAAAGAAAAAGATTTTTACGACGTTTTAAAATTTGAAGAGACAAAGAAAGATATTTCCACGCTTTATAAAGACGACGGATACGCCGACATTCAAATAGAAATTTATCCCACTATCAACGAAGACACAAATAAAATGACCGTTTCATTTCTTATAACGGAAAACAATAAGATGACCATCGGCGGAGTAAAAATTGACGGCGTAATAGTTTTCAAAGAGAAAAAAGTTTTAAAACAGATGAAAACAAAGCCGAAAAAAGTTTTTAAAGAAGACGTATATCAGGCTGATTTAAGGGCTATAGAAGCGTTTTACAAAAATAACGGATATATGGACTATCAATTCGTTTCCTCGTCGACTACTTATAACGCCGAGAGAACGCAGATGTTTTTAACTTTAAATATAAGCGAAGGCGTTAAATACGAAATAGGCGATATAACCTATTCGGGCAACGTCGCAATAAGCGACAAAGAAATTAAAAATTTGATTAAGATAAAAAAAGGCGCGCAGTTTCAGCAGGACAAAGTATACGAAACAATGCAAAGCATTTATGAGGCGTATTCAAATAAAGGTTATTTGCATACGATAATCAACCCGTCGTTTAACAAAGCGGAGAAAGAGGAAAATTTAGATTTTGCCATAGATAAAAACAATGTGACAATTTCTTTTGACAAAGCTAAAGATAAAGAAAGCGCGGACAAAAGCGCAAAAGAAGGCGTGGTAAATATAAACCTTCCCATAATAGAAAATTCCGTCGTATATGTCGGTAGAATTTATGTTGAAGGACTCGTTTCAACGAAAGAAAAAGTGATAAAGAGAGAGGTGCTGCTTAAAGAGGGGAACGTTTTGTCGGCGGGAAAAGTAAGAAGAAGCATGGAAAGAATTTACAATTTAGGTTTTATAGAATCCGCCGAGCCTCAAATACTTCCGACGGGATCCCCCGATATTATGGATTTGGTTTTAAACGTTACCGAAGGCAAACCCGGTATGATTACAGCGGGCGCAGGATATTCTTCAGTAGACCAGTTTGTAGGGTCAATACAGTTTCAGCATATGAATCTTTTCGGTCTTGCGCAGAGATTAAATTTATTGTGGGAGTTCGGAGCGAGGCGTCAAAATTACGAAATAGACTGGACTGAGCCTTGGATATTTGATAAAAACGCAAGCCTCACGCTTAGCGCGTATAATATTGAGAGAAAACGCGATTACGCCGCCGTTACAAACGCTTATAATGAAAACCGCGTCGGAGTTTCCGCAAGAGTAGGTCCGAGAATAAGCGATTATTTCGCCTTGCTTTTCGGCTACACTTACGAATACGTAAGGTTATACGATATAGACGCTTCAGTGCTAAAAGATATTGAAGCCGCGACCGACCTTTCAAGGGACAGAACATCAAGCGTAATGGCGCAGATAGTTTATGACACAAGGGATTATATTTTTGACCCGTCGCGCGGAAACAGACAGCTTTTAAACCTGCAAATAGCGGGCGGACCTTTAGGCGGAAACGTCAATTTTGTAAAAGGAATAGCGAAATCCAGCTGGTTTTTCCCTACTTTTTGGAAGTTCGTCTTGTCGTTTAATTTAAACGCTGGAATTATAGGCTCTTACGGCGGACAGGCGACCGTGCCGATATACGAAAAGTTTTACGTCGGCGGGGCGGATACGGTAAG
>JAISLV010000040.1 GCA_031277075.1 Endomicrobium sp.
CATGGTCGCCGTAATACATAGCTATCGCCGTTCTCAAAGCTCCTAAAGAAGCCTTTGTGGCGTTCTCGTTTGATTTTACTAATACGCTTGTAATTTTAGGAACCGCGATTATTGATAAAATTACTATCACGGCTACGGCAATTAAAAGTTCTATCGCGCTGAAAGCGCCGCTATTTTTCATTAAGATTAATCCTTCTCAAAATTAAATTGGACTATTTCTTTTTTATAAATCTGTTTGAAGCTATAAGCCTTTCAAGCTCTTCTTTATTTGACGTAAATTCCATAGCTACGTCTTTGCTTATTTTTCCCGCGGCGAAATTGTCGGACAAACTTTGGTTCATCGTCTGCATTCCCAAAGTCGAACCCATTTGGATTTGCGAGTAAATCTGTTCCGTTCTCATTTCGCGGATAATGCTTCTTATCGCAGGCGTCATAAGCATAAGTTCTGAAATTAAAACAAGCCCGTCGCCAGAAATGTGCGGAACAAGCTGCTGGCTGATTACCGCCTGCAAAGTAAGAGAAAGCTGCGAGCGTATCTGTCCCTGCTGATGCGACGGAAATACGTCGACCATTCTATTGATAGTAGACGCCGTATCCATAGTGTGAAGCGTGGCAAAAACCAAATGGCCAGTTTCCGCTATAGTCGCCGCTGCGGCTATTGTCTCAAGGTCTCTCATTTCGCCGATTAAGATAATGTCTGGATCCTGCCTTAAAACGTATTTTAAGGCTTGCGTAAAAGAGTTGGTGTCAGCGCCGACTTCTCTTTGGTTAATTATGCATTTTTTGTGATTGTGAATGTATTCAATGGGGTCTTCAATGGTGATGATATGTCCCGAGCGGGTCATATTAATGTGGTTAATCATTGAGGCAAGCGTCGTTGATTTTCCCGAGCCTGTTTCGCCTGTAACTAAAATAAGTCCTTTTGGAATATTTACTATGTCGTATATTACGCTTGGAAAATTAAGCTCGTCTAAACGCCACATTTTTGTAGGTATAAGTCTTAACGCCGCGGCTACGGATCCTCTTTGCTTAAACACGTTCATTCTTATTCTTCCGATGCCTCTGACGCCAAAAGACATATCAAGCTCGCTGTTTTTTTCAAAACGCTTTATTTGTTCGTCGCTTAAAACGCTGTAAATTAATTCTCTGCTTGCGTCGGGGGTTAAGATTTGTTCTCCTGCAGGGGATATTCTTGAACTTCTTCTGTAGACAGGCGGCGCGCCTACCGTAATATGCAAATCTGAAGTTTTTTCTCCCATCTTTTCTATCAGCGTAACTAAATCGTACATTTTAAAATCTCCTTCAGCCTCTTCTCAACGCATTTAGGCGCTAACCCGCTCGTGCTTCCCCCGAGAGACGCGATTTCTTTTACCATACTTGACGATAAAAAGGCGTAGGCTTGGTCGGGCATTAACAAAACAGTTTCTATTTTTTTGTTTAATTTTCTATTCATTAAAGCCATTTGAAACTCGTATTCAAAATCGGAAAGAGCGCGCAGTCCTCTTATAACGGTAAAAGAATTAACTCTTTCAAGGAAATGCGCAAGCAGCCCCGAAAAAGAAACAATTTCAACGTTTTTTAGATTTTCCGACGCTTCTTTTAACAATGATACTCTTTCCTGCAAAGAAAACAAGTGTTTTTTATTTTGATTTTCTGTTACCGCGACGATAATTTTAGGAAAAAGCCCCGAGGCTCTTGTGATAATATCCAAATGACCGTTTGTCGGAGGATCAAAACTTCCGGGATAAACCGCCGCAACCGTATTTTTTGTATTCATAATGAAAAGATTATATAAAATTTTCAACGACAAGTAAAAAAGAAAGAAGAGCGGAAAACGCGGCTAGGCAAAGGCAAACGACAACCGTCTCTCTGAAATTTGTTTATCCTACGTTTATCAGTTTAACTTTTTGCGCAAAACGCAAGTTGATGAGTTTTTTCAATATTTGGTTTTGAGGAGCTTCTAGCTTAGGGTCTGTTTCTATCAATTTTTTGGCGGCGTCTTTAGCGAACTCAATAATGTCGGCGTCTTTTATTATATCTCCCGCTTTAAATTCGGGAAATCCATGCTGAACGGTTCCCATGAGTTCGCCAGGACCCCTCATTTTTAAATCTTCTTCGGCTATTTCAAAACCGTTATTAGAGCGCGTCATAATCTCAAGGCGTCTGCGCGAGTTTTCTCCTTTTGCGCCGCCCGTTAAAAAGCAATAAGACCGTTTTTTGCCTCTGCCTATTCTTCCTCTAAGCTGGTGCAAAGCCGAAAGTCCGAAACGCTCCGCGTTTTGTATTATCATAACCGTTGCGTTTGGAACGTCTATGCCAACTTCTATAACCGTCGTTGAAATCAAAACGTCGTATTGCTTATTTTTAAATTTCTCCATAGTTTCGCGTTTTTCTTCCGCTTTCATTTTCCCGTGCAAAAGCCCGACTTTAAAATCTTTAAAATAACTTTGCGAAAGTTTTTCAGCCTCCGCTGTCGCAGACTTTAAAGCGAGCTTATCGCTTTCGTCTATTAACGGATAAACTATATACGCTTGCGAGCCGTCTTTTAGCTCTTTTATAGTTTTGTTATAGGCTGCGTTTTCATTTGTATAAAAAGTTTGCGCAGGAATTCTGCCTTTGGGCAATTCGTCGATTACCGTCATATCCATTTCGCCGTAGACCGTCATTGCAAGCGCGCGCGGTATGGGAGTGGCGGTCATCATTAAAATATCCGGCGTCTCGCCTTTGCCTGCGGCGGCGTATTTTTGCATAACGCCGAAACGCTGCTGTTCGTCAACTATAATCAAAGTCAAATTTTTAAATTTTACGCGCTCTTGCATAAGAGAATGCGTCCCGACGACTATTTGATACCGCCCGTTTTCAATGCCGAAAAGAATTTCTTCGCGTTCCTTTTTGTTTTTCAGCGTCTGAGAAGTCGCAAGCGCGATATTTACTGGCAAACCGTCAAGCATATTTGAAATTGTAAAATAATGCTGCTGGGCTAAAATATCCGTCGGAGCGGCTATCATCGCCTGAAACCCGTTTTCAACGGCAAGCAAAGCCGCGCTCAAAGCCGCGACGGTCTTTCCCGAACCGACATCCCCCATCAGCAGCCTGTTCATTTGATAAATACCCTGCATATCTTTAAAAATTTCGTTAATAGCTTTTTTCTGCGCTCTAGTAAATTCAAAAGGCAATTTGTTTTTAAACGGAGTAAGCAGCGTTTTAAATATTTCATATTTTTGTCTTTTTGGAATTTTGTAAGTTTCGTTCCTAGATAATTCAAGAGCCGTTTCCAAGACAAAAAATTCCTGTATCGCCAAAGAACGCCTTGCGTTTTCGGCTTCGTCTAAATCTTTAGGATAATGGATTTTTTTCAGCGCTTGCAAAGAATCTATTTTAGGAAGATTTTCAAATTGCGGGATAATTTCTGAAATATCAAAATAATTTAACGACGGCAAAGTTAAAACTTCTTTCACCGCGTTTCTTACAATTTTTTGGCTCAAGCCTTCGGTCAGCGGATACACTGGAATAATTTTATTAAACAGCGACGCCGCAGAGTTTGGAGAGTCAACGGCTTCATAGTCGTTGACGGCTATAAATCTTGCGCCTATTTCCACTTTGCCTTCGCCGTAAATATAGGCGAATTTCCCCTCTTGGAAAGATTTTTTAATCGTTGAAAAAACGTCTATTTTAGAATAAGGGCTTTTTTGTCTAAAAAACCTCGCGTAAGCCATAGAACTTTCGTCAAAAATTTCAATATCTAAAATATACAGTCCGCGCGAAAGTTTCCTTTCGTAAAATTTTCCTATGCGTCCGAAAACGCAAGAAGTTTGCCCGTAAATTTGCCTTATAGGAACGCATTGCGTCCTGTCTTGATACTGCGCGGGAAAAAGCGTAAGCAAGTCATATACAGTTTTAACGCCAAGCCGCAAAAACGCCGCCGCCCTTTTAGCGCCTATCCCCTTAATATACTGAACTTCGCTGTCAAGCGTAAGCATTTGAATATTCCTATTAAATTTTTCGTTTAATTCTAATTTCCAAAAATTTGAATAAAACTAAAAAGCGGGCAAGCAAACGGATGAGTTAACCTCTTTTTGCCGTCTGCCGCCGCCCGTCGCCCTGAATTTATTTCAGGGTCTGCCTTTGCCTTTTTCAAGCCGCAACGCCCCGCGCAACCAATAAAAAAGCAGCCAATTACTCTGCCCAACTGACCGCTGTTTATTTAAAATTCCACTTATCGTTTGCGTATTTTTCTTTTGCAATTGTTTCGGCAATTTTTATTTCGTCTTCCGTAAAATCTTTTGACAAAATTTCCAAATTCATAAAATCGGCAAGTTCTTTGGCAAAAATATTATGAAATATTTTTTTTTGTTTTTCTGAAAGCGGTATATGTATAGAACCTTGAACCAAAATCTTGTTTCCCCGCCTGCGCATACATGAACCGACTACTTTGCGCCCTTGATACATTAAATCGCTTTCGCATAAAGTCTGCACGCAAATATTATTTGCCGCGCCCGTCTTATTTTCCAAAAATGAAGTTTCAAAACCAATTTCAGAAACAGCTTTCCGTATAGCTGTATGCAAAGTTTTATATGTCTCGTTTTCATTATAAACAAAACGCCAACATTCTGAAGAAGATATAAAACTGTAAGAAATGTCGTCTTTATGATTAACGGTAAGCCCGCCCGTAAGACGGCGAACGCCGCCGCAATTATTTTTTTGAAAATATCCGACGGTAGTATATCCTTTATCCCAAGTATAAGTTCTTAAAACCGCCCCGCCGTTAAAAGCCTCAAACAAAACTTCGTCTAAAGCCATATTCATAGCCGCCGAACGCGGCGCATATTCAATCAATCGCAACATATAAATACCCTAAAAGATGCATAGATGCATGGAAACGACAAAAAAGCAGCTAAGAAGTTAAGCAGCTAGGAAGTTAGGCAACGGCAAAGACAAACTGCAACCCCGTCAGACTGGGACACTGTCCCCGCCTGCCGCCCCTTTTGCAAAAAGGGAAATTAACGGCAAACGGTAAATACGGATTATTTTTTTGCCGTCTGTCATCGCTTGTCACCCTGAATTTATTTCAGGGTCTGCCTTTGCCTTTCCCAAGTTGTCCCGCCACGCGCAACCAATAAAAAAGCAGTCAATTCATCCGTCCCACTGACTACTGCCGTCTGTAGTCGCTTGTCACCCTGAATTTATTTCAGGGTCTGCCTTTGCCTTTCCCAAGTTGTCTCGCCACGCGCGACCAATAAAAAAACGGTCAATTCATCCGTCCCCTTGACCGCCATTTACGCAAGAGTGAGTTTTGCATTTTTCATTGTTTCTTTTTCGTATTTGAGCATTTTCTCTTTTAATTTTATCCCGCCTGCCGCGCTAAAACCGCCCATTTTTCCATCGGAACGGATAACTCTGTGGCAAGGAACTATCGGAGCGAAAGGGTTTTTGCTCAAAGCCGTCCCTACGGCTCTTGCGGCATTAGGCGAACCGATTTTTGCCGCAAGTTTAGCGTAGGTCAAAGTTTTGCCTGCGGGAATATCCGCGCACGCTTTCCAAACCTTAACGTAAAACGGCGGATAGATTTTCATTTTCTCTAAAATACTTTTTGGAAGTTTGCTCATTTTATCGCTCCTTGTGGTGAAAAAAGATGTATAGAGGCATGGAAACGGCAAAAGGCAAAGGCAGATACTGAAACAAGTTCAGTATGACGGACTTTAAGGCAAAAGCAACTACGAATACCCCGTCAACTCCGCTGCCACTCCTTTTTGAAAAAAGGGGAATTAACGGCAAAAGGCAAAGGCAGATACTGAAACAAGTTCAGTATGACGGACTTTGAGGCAAAAGCAACTACGAA
>JAISLV010000051.1 GCA_031277075.1 Endomicrobium sp.
GGATAAACGGCAAATCTTCCGAGCTTCACGCCGCAATGGGACTGGCGAATTTTCCGTATATTTCAGAAATAATAAAGGAACGGAAACAATTAAGCGATTTATATGACAGTTTGCTTGCAGGCGCGGGCTTACGTCCGAAACCCGTAAAGGATTTAGAATATAATTACGGATATTATCCGATTGTCTTTAATAATGAACGCGAATTGCAAAATGTATTTTCTGCGTTGGCAGAATATGAAATATATCCGCGCAGGTACTTTTATCCGTCGTTAAATACTTTGCCGTATATTGAAAGACAGCAATGCCCCATATCTGAAGATATATCTTTGAGAATTGCCTGCCTGCCGCTGTTTTTCGGGCTTGAAAGTAAAACCGTTGAAATAATCGCAGATATAATAAGACAAGCTGATAATGAGAAATAAAAATATGAAACTTGCAATAATGCAACCGTATTTTTTTCCATATATATGCTATTGGCAGGCAATTGCCGCCGTTGACAAATATGTAGTGTATGACGATGTAAATTACATAAAAGGCGGATGGGTTAACAGGAACAGAATTCTTGTTGGCAACAGCGCGAAATTTGTTACGCTTGCCCTTGATAAATCAAGCCCTTACAAAAAGATAAATGAAATTGATATTTTGCAATATGGGAAACAAAATGCCGTTAACGCTATTGAAAACGCTTATCGTAAAGCTCCATATTTTAAGGAAATTTTCCCTTTTATAAAAAGTATTATCGCAAATCAAGAACCAAATCTTGCCGAATATCTTTATTCGCAAATAAAAAATGTTGCGAATTATTTGAACATTACGACTAAATTGCTGCTATCGTCGCGCGATGTGGAAAAAGATTCTGCGTTAAAAGGGCAAGAGAAGGTGCTTGATATATGCAAAAGGCTTGGCGCAACTCAATACATCAATGCAATAGGCGGGCAAGAGCTGTATTCAGCATCGGAATTTGAAAAAAATGGTATAGCGCTCAATTTTTTAAAAACTCATAATATTGAATACAAACAATTTGACAATACTTTTGTTCCAAATCTTTCAATTTTAGACGCGCTTATGTTTAATCCCGTCGAAAATGTGAAAAGAATGCTCAGCAAAATGGAGTTTGTATGAAAAACATAATAATATTCGGCGCAACAGGCACGGTAGGGGTTTATACTGCTCTGCGATTAAAACAAAATGGAAACAACGTAATTGCCGCAGGTAAACGCAAAAGCGACAATGGTTTTTTCGGCGATTACGATATCCCTTATTTTTCGGTAAATATATCAAATGAATTCAATTTTAATGTATTACCGCAAAAAAATATTGACGTTGTTTTGCATTTTGCAGGCGCTATGCCTGCTAGAATGAAAGGCTATGACCCATATGTTTATGTTGAAAGCATAGTTAAAGGCGCTCTGAACGTTTTGGAATACACAAGGAAAGTTGGAGCAAAAAAAATAATTTTCACACAGTCCATTTCAGATATTTTATATTTGTTCGGGTCAGAGTATCCAATCCCTGCAGACGCGGAAATAAAATTTCCTTTGACGGGCGATCATTCCATTTATTCCATATCTAAAAATACAGCTGTCAATTTAATAGAGCATTATTTTTATGAATACGGAATCAACAGGTTTATTCTCAGGCTTCCGACAATTTACCTCTATCACCCTAATCCGTTTTATTACGTTGACGGACAGAAAATATGGATGGCGTATAGATATTTAATAAATCAGGCGATTTGCGGCAGAGATATTGAATTGTGGGGAAACCCTGAAAGTAAAAAAGAAATAGTATATGTAAAAGATTTTGCTCAGATTGCGGAAAAATGCGTTTTATCGGATAGTTCTGGCGGAGTTTATAATGTCGGAAACGGTATCGGCATTAGTATGCGGGAACAAATTCAGGGCATTATTGACGTTTTCTGTTCGGAAAGGAAGAAATCAAAAATTATTTATCGTCCTGAGCTCAAAAGTTCTCCTCAATTTATTCTGGATATTTCCAAAACTAAAGAATTGGGGTATATTTCTCAATTTGACTACAAACAATATCTAATTGATTTTAAGGAAGAAATGGAAACCGAACCGTTTAGAAAATTGTGGGGGGAAAGTAAAGATTTTATAAAGGAATAATCTATGGCAGAACCATTGGTAAGCGTTTGTTGTATTACATATAATCATAGTTTATTCATTCGCAAGTGTTTAGACGGATTTATTATGCAAAAAACAAAGTTCCCGTTAGAGATTTTGATACACGACGACGCGTCAATAGATGGGACAGAAGAAATTATCAGGGAATATGAAAAAAAATACTCCGATATTATAAAGCCTCTATATGAAAAAGAAAACCAGTGGGTTTTAGGAAAAAAAGGTTCTGTCTTGTTTAATTTGCCGCGCGCAAAAGGCAAATACATCGCGCTTTGCGAGGGGGATGATTTTTGGACTGATGAAAATAAACTGCAAAAGCAGGTGGATTATTTAGAAGCTCATCCCGAATTCAGCGCCTGTTTTCATCCTGTCAGAGTTTTTTTTGAAGACGGTTCTGAAAAAGACAGCATATTCCCAACCCCTGATTTCCGCTTTAACCGCGATATTTTTGACTTATCAGATTTGCTGAAACATAATTTTATCCAAACTAATTCCGTTTTGTATCGGAATATTTATGGAAAAGATATTGTAAATGTTTTTCCAAAAGATATTTTGCCTGCCGACCACTTTATGCACCTGCTGCACGCTAAAAAGGGTAAAATAGGCTTTATAGACAGCGTGATGTCCTGCTATCGCAGACACGACGGAGGAATTTGGTGGGATAGCCATATTGATAAAAAGCGTCTGCATTTGAAATACGGCGTCCAAGAATTGAATTTTTATTTGGCTGTGGAAAATACGATTGCGCCAAATAAAGAAGAATATCACAATATAACCCGCGACTGCGCCGCTCATTTTATGGATTTCTATATAGAAAATAAAGAATATGACAAGGCGGCGGAAATAGCGAAACTTTGCCCCGACGCGCTTTCTTCCAAATGCGAGAAAATAAAAAAAATGTTTTTATTTGGGGTTATTCCTCTTGGCAAAATGCAGCCCGCAAAAAACAGAACGAATAAAGCGTGGGTAAAATTGTTTGGAATAATTCCGCTTATCAAAATCAAATGGTGAACGCCAGCGGCTGGAAAGATTAAAATGAAACGAAAAAAATACGATATAATTTTGGTGAATAGTTAAGCGTGTTTATGCGCTCAGATGTTACGCGCCGCTGGACTGCAAATATTTTCGTATTCTTTTGATTGGCTTTACGGGTCTGATTTTTAGGAAGAATAAAAATACTTACGTTTCAATTTAATAGGTTTATTTAAGGTCAGAGAGATTTATCCGCCGATTGCTTTTTCAAGCCTGTCAATACCTTCTTCAATATTTTTAAGAGAGGTCGCGTAAGAAATTCTTATGTATCCCGGCGTTCCAAAAGCCGAGCCCGGAACTACGGCAATTTTTGCTTGAACGAGCAGATAGTCGGCAAGTTCCATATCGGTATTGACGGTTTTGTCTCCGTAAGTTTTACCGAGCAAAGCGCTTATATTGGGGAAAACGTAAAAAGCTCCGTTAGGTTTTAGGCAGGTAATTTCTTTAATATTGTTAAGCCTTTCAACTATATAATCTCTTCTTTTTTCAAATTCTTTTCTCATCATTTCAACGTCGTCTTGCTTTCCGTTTAACGCTTCAACTGCGGCTTTTATTGAAATTGAAGCCGCGTTTGAAGTGGATTGACTTTGAATTTTTTCCATACCTTTAATGATTTCCGTCGAACCTGCGGCGTATCCTATGCGCCATCCCGTCATTGAATACGCTTTTGAGACGCCGTTTATAACAATTGTAATGTCTTTTGCCTTTTGAGAAATTTGGGCTATTGAAGTAAAACGGAAATCGTTATACGTAAGTTTCTCGTAAATTTCGTCTGAAATTATAAGGATATTATTTTTAATACAGATGTCTGCAATGGATTCAAGCTCTTCTTTTGAATACGTAGCTCCCGTAGGGTTTGACGGAGAGTTTAGCACAAGAGCTTTTGTTTTTGAATTGACGACCTTTTCAAGCGTTTGAGGAGTAATTTTAAAATTGTTTTTGTCGCCGGTATTTATTATTACGGGTCTGCCTCCCGCAAGCATCGCCATATCCGTATAAGAAACCCAGTAAGGCGCGGGAATTACTATTTCGTCGTCTTCGTCTATAACTGTCTGAAAAAGGTTGTAAAGCGAATGTTTTGCTCCGCAGGAAACTATTATTTCTTCTGGTTTATATTCAAGAGAATTATCTCTTCTTAATTTCTCAATTACGGCGTTTTTAAGTTCGGGCGTTCCCGCAACGGGACAGTATTTTGTAAATCCCTCGTTTATGGCTTTTATGGCGGCGTCTTTTATATTTTGAGGCGTGTCAAAATCAGGCTCGCCTACGCCGAAATTTACGATGTCTAAGCCCTGCTGTTTTAAATGTTTTGCTTTTGCGTCTATAGCAAGCGTAAGCGACGGCTTAACGGCTTGAACTCTTTTGGAAATAAAACCCATAATATGTAAAACCTCCGCTATAAAAAAATAAAGCCGCAGGTTTTTCCCGCAGATTTTGCCCGTTTGACTTTAAATTTTATTTTTGATAAATTATACAGATTAGAAAGGAGCAAGTCAAATGTATGCAATTATTAAAACAGGCGGGAAGCAGTACAAAGTAGAAGAAGGAAACAGTCTCATAGTTGAGAAACTCAACGAGGCTGAAGTAGGGCAGGAAGTGGTTCTTAACGAAGTTCTTATGCTTGCAGACGGCGACAAAGCGACCGTCGGAAAACCTTTTGTAGACGGCGCAAGCGTTACGGCTAAAGTCGTGGCTCAAAAAAGAGCGCCTAAAATTTTGGTATTTAAAAGAAGACCAAAAAAAGGCTATAAGAAACTTCAGGGTCACCGTCAGTATGTAACGGAACTTGCCGTTACAAAGATTTCCGTAAATTAAGCCGTTCTTGCGATGAAAAACGGAGTTTTTCTTAGGCAAAGTTCAATCGGCGCAAAATTTTAGGAGAAGTAAAATGGCACACGTAAAAGCACAAGGCTCGTCGACTAACGGGCGCGATTCGCATGGTCAGCGATTAGGCGTAAAAGTATACGGAGACCAAAAGGCTTCCGCAGGCGCGATTATCGTCCGCCAAAGAGGCACAAAGTTTTATCCCGGCGTCAACGCCGCTATGGGCAAAGACAATACGATTTTTGCAAAAGTCGCGGGAACGGTTAAGTTCATAAGAAAAGCAGGCGACAGATGTTATGTCAACATAGTTTAATGAAGGCATAAGACGGAAGTTAAGAAACTAAGAAGTTAACCCGTCGTTTTAGGGCGTCTCTAAAAAACTATAATGTTCGTAATTGCCGCAAATTTTGCGGCGGTTCAATGAAGAAAATGAAGGGCGTCCTAAAAGCAAGGACGGACAAATTTTCTGATGCCCAAATGCCGCAGAGACAATGTCTCAAGGCGCAAGGCAAAGACGGGCGTTAGGGTTTTTAGAGACGCCTTTTAGCGTATAACTTCTACGCTTCCGAGAGGGTTTCGTGTTTATAGATAAAGCCGATATTCTTATTACAGCCGGTCGCGGCGGCGACGGCTGTATTTCTTTTAGAAGGGAAAAATTCGTTCCTTACGGCGGTCCTAACGGCGGCAACGGGGGAAAAGGCGGCGATATCTATTTCGAAGGCGACCCGCGCAAAAACACCCTTTTAGATTTTTCTTACAAGCCTAAGTTCAAAGCCGAAGACGGGCATAAAGGCGAAAACAGCGATAAATTCGGCAGATACGGTCAGGATTTAATCGTAAAAATTCCTTTAGGCACGCTTGTTTTTAAAAACGGCGAACTTTACGCCGATATGAAAACCGCAGGCGAAAAAATTTTGATGGCTAAAGGCGGTCGCGGCGGAAGAGGAAACGCCTCTTTTAAAACGCATAAAAACACCGCTCCAAGAATTGCCGAAAAAGGCGAGCCGGGCGAAACAGCGGAAATTAAATTAGAACTTCGTTTAATAGCCGACGTCGGTTTTGTAGGTTTGCCAAACGCAGGCAAATCAACTCTTCTTTCCAAAATATCTGCCGCAAAACCAAAAATTGCCGATTATCCTTTTACCACATTAGAACCCAACTTAGGCGTTGTGAACTATAAAGGCAGGCATTTTGTCGCCGCCGATATTCCCGGAATTATAGAGGGCGCAAATACGGGAAAAGGTTTAGGACTTGAATTTTTAAGGCATATCAGGCGCACAAAAGTTCTTGTTCATTTAATAGATATAAGCGGGTTTGACGGAAGCGATCCTTATAAAAATTATAAAATTATCAACGGCGAATTAAAAAAATATTCAAAAAGCCTAGTAAGAAAGCATATAATAACGGTATTAAATAAAATAGATTTGCCCGACAGCCAAAAGCATATAAAAAATTTTAAAAAACATTTAAAAAACAAAAATTTTTTAACTATTTCCGCGGCGACAGGCGAAGGCGTAGACGGTTTTTTAAAAGAAACCGTAAAACTTTTGGACAAGCCTCTGAAAATAAACATTGAAGAAGAAATTGAAATTTCGCCTATAAAAAAATACGTCTACGAGCCTGATTTTAAAATACGCGTTGAAGACGGCGTATACGTAATAAGCGGTAAAAAAATAGAAACGCTCACGGAAATGACAAAATTTAACGAAGACGACGCTTTGAGGCGTTATCAAAATATTCTTAAAAAAATGGGTTTGGAAGACGAGCTTGAAAAAGCTGGCGCAAAACCGGGCGATCAGGTAAGAATTTTAAATGTAGAATTTACTTTTGAGAAATAAAGAAATCAGCCGCAAAATTTCGTCTAAACGTTTTTATTTGGCTGCTTTTTTGGCTTCGTTTTTGCCGTTGCGGCTATGTCGCTGCCGTCTGCTGAATTTATTCAAGCGTCCGCCTGCCTATCCGCATATCTGCCGTTTTTGCTTACGATATTACAATTATATTTGGAATTTTTGCGATTAAATGATATAATCAAAAAAATAATGCGTATTGACAGTTGTTTTTATTTAAATTACTAGTTAGGATTCTCTAAAAATTCTTTAAAGTTGCGTAGACGCGTTGAGGTATAGCGGCGGAAAGTCGGGTTTTTAGAAACGCTCAATCAAACAATTTATGTAACTTGCGAATTATCGTAAAAATTATTTGCGGAGGCAACGTAAATGCCGATTGCTCCTCTGAGAAAAAAGTACTTAGGCGAAACTCTCGTAAGTCAGGGCATAATAACGCAGGAACAGCTTGATAAAGCGATTCTCAAACAGCAGGAAACGGGCGATAAACTTGGGAATATTTTACTGGAAAGCGGATACTTAAGCAAAGATACTTTGCTTGGCGCGCTTTCTTACTGTTTGGGCGTTCCGATAATTAGGCTTAACGACGTAAAAATAGAAAAGGAAGCCGTGCAGCTTCTAAATGAAAAAGAAGCCAGAAGGTTTTTGGTGATTCCTATTTCAATAAGCGGCGACGTTTTAAATATCGCCATGGCGGATCCGTCAAATATTGTGATGCGCGACGAGCTTGAAAAAGTCGTCAAAAAAAGAGTTTCCGTAAGCCTGATGGAAGAAAATGAAGTAAAAGAAGCTATAGAAAAATATTATGTAAGAACGTCGTTAGGCGGTATGGAAGAGAGCGAAGCTCAGACCGCTGAAATTTTTGAAAAAGCGTCCGAAGAAGATTTGTCAAGCGACGATTTAGGCGATTCGTCTTCGGCTCCCGTTATAAGATACGTCAACTCAATATTTTTTGACGCAGTTATGAAAAAGGCTTCGGATATTCATTTGGAGGCTTTTGAAAAAACCGTAAATTTAAGAATGAGAATAGACGGTTTGCTCCGAGAAATGCCCGCCCCGCAGAAAAAATTTTACAACGCTATCGTCTCAAGAATAAAAATTATGTCCGATTTAGATATAGCGGAAAGAAGGCTTCCGCAAGACGGCAAATGCAAAATTAGAGTAAACGGAAATAAAGTTGACGTCCGCGTGTCTTTAATTCCTACGGTCTACGGAGAAAAAGTCGTTATGCGTATGTTAAACAAAGGCGCCGTTTCGCTTGACGTTGAAAAAATCGGAATGAGCGCGGCGGAACTAAAAATATTTAAAGACGCTATAAATATGCCTTACGGAATGTGCCTTGTAACAGGTCCTACAAGTTCCGGCAAAACCACCACTCTCTACGCCGCTTTACAATACTTAAACACCCCCGATGTAAACATTCTTACGGCGGAAGACCCCGTTGAATACGAACTTATGAACGTCAATCAGGTTCATGTGCGTTCAGATATAGGGTTGACGTTTGCAAATATTTTGCGCTCGTTTATGCGTCAAGACCCGGACATTATACTCGTCGGCGAAATCCGCGACCAAGAAACTGCGGGTATCGCTATACAAGCCGCCTTGACGGGACATACGGTGTTTTCAACTCTGCATACAAACGATTCGGTAAGCACGCTCTCAAGAATGTCGTTTATGGGAATAGAATCTTTTCTTATAGCAGACGCGGTAAACGTCGTTATGGCGCAAAGGCTTGTGAGAACGATATGCCCTAACTGTAAAGAAGAAATTTCCAATTTGCCCGACGAAGTATATAAAAAATTGGGACTTACAAGAGACACGCATATATACCACGGCAGAGGCTGCGAGAAATGCGAGAATTCGGGGTATAAAGGCAGAACGGCGATTTTTGAAATTTTGAATATGTCAAGAGAAATAAGGCAGCTTATCGTTAAAGGCGCAAAAGATATTGAAATAAGAGACGCCGCCGTGGAGCAAGGGCTTGTAACTTTGAGGAACGCGGCTCTTAACAAACTTAAAGAAGGAAAGACTACGGTTGAAGAAGTGTTTAGCGTTACTACGGCGGCATAGCCGTCGTAAACGCGGCAGACGCGTTTTTACGTCTAGTAGTTGTGAAAAAAGTCAACTGCGCCAGCACATGAAAGAGACACTGAAAGAGACCCTGAAACAAGTTCAGGGTGACGCTTCGCGTCAGTTTTTGGAGACGCGTTCGCGTCAGTTTTAGGCGACGCGTTTGAGTCAGTTTTGGGCGACGCTTAGCGTCGGTTTTGGGCGGCGACAAGGCGGGTTTTAGAGGCGCTCAAAGTATTAGATTGACATAAGACATTTACGGCTTTAGGGCTGCAAGGAGAATTTGGTTATATGATAAGATTTAATTATATAGCGGTTGACCCTCTCGGAAAAGAAATGAAAGGCTCTATGGATATGGCGACTAAAAAAGAAGTCATAGCTTTGCTTAGGGCGCAGGGGCTTATGCCTATTAGCGTCAGCGAGGCGGGCGCAATGTCTAGAGCCTCGGCTTCTTTTCAAAAATCTTCCGCCGCAAGTAAAGCCAATAAGGGAAAAAGCGGTAAAGTAAAACTTGAAGACATAGCTCTTTTTTGCAGGCAGATTTCAACTCTTGTGAACGCAGGCGTCAGTTTGCTGGACTCCGTAGAAGACGTCTCAAATATGACGCAAAGCGCGCGGCTCGGATATATTTTAAAAGAAATAGCGTCTGATTTAAGAGGCGGCTTTCCGCTTTCCGACAGCATGAAAAAGCATAAAGAGTTTTCAAAAACGCTTACTTCAATGGTGGAAGTAGGAGAAAAATCAGGTCAGCTTGCGAAAGTTTTGTCCGACTTAGCCGAATACCTTGAAGAAAACGTTAAGCTCTTAAGAAAAATAAAATCGGCAAGCACATATCCTATGGTCATCGGCTGTTTTTTCATAGTCGTTCTCTTAGCTTTGGTGCTTGGTATCATTCCCAGATTTGAAGAGATGTTTAAATCTTTCGGCGCAGACCTGCCTCTTCCCACAAAATTAGTAATGAATGTAAGCAATTTTATGATAGACAATTTGATTATTATTACTCTTTCCGTCGCCGCTTTTTTTATAGGTTTTAGAATGTTTAAAAAAAGCAAGGGCGGAAGAATAATTTACGACAGAACGCTGTTTAAAATTCCTATATTTGGAAAAACTTACCTCAAAATCGTCCTTGCAAGATTTTTTCAAACTCTTTCAACTCTCGTAAAAAGCGGCGTTGACATAGTTTCTTCGCTTGAAATTTCAATCAATGTAGTGGACAACGTTTATATCGAAGGTTTGTTAAAAACGGTGAGGCAAAACGTCTTAGGCGGAAATCCCCTCGGAGACGAGCTTGCGAAACTTCCGATTTTCCCTTTGATGGTCACAAGAATGACCGCCGTCGGCGAAAAGTCGGGGCAGCTTGACGCCATGTTTGACAAAATCACCGATTATTATAACGACGAGGTAGACGCCGTAGTAGCGTCTATGAGTTCTATTATAGAGCCTGTTTTAATAGTGGGCTTGGGTTTTATCGTCGGCATAGCCGTAACGGCTATGTATTTGCCTATATTTAGTTTGGCGTCGGCGATGATGGCGGGTTCAGGCGGATAAATTCGCGCAAAAACAATGCGCGTGGAAATTTTGTATTGTTAAATTTTTTAAAAAAATGTATAATTCGCGCGTCAATGAAACAATATTTTTTTAGAGACGCCCGTCGGAGGATAAATTGATAGGTCTTGATTTGGGTTCTAAATTTGCCAAAGCGTGTTCCGTGTTTCATAGAGGCGACGGAACTTTTACCGTATATGCGGCAATGTCGCCAGCGCCTAAAGAAGACAGCAAAGAAGAAGTCAGCAAAACTGTAAAACTTCTTTTAAGGCAATTAAAAGTTAAGAAAAAAGAATTGTATTTATCCGCCGGCGGAGTTGAACTGCTCGCCAGAGATTTTATTTTGCCTAAAATAAGCCACGATAGACTGCGCGGCGCGGTAATGATGGAAGCTGAAAGTAATATTTCCGAATCGCTTGACGATATGTATAGCGATTTTCACGTATTGTCAAGTCCTGCGGACAATAAAACGGAAGTGCTATTTGTGGCTTCTTCAAAAGCGCGCATAGATAAAATGATAAACAGCCTTTCTTTGACGGACGTAGACATCGCGGGACTTACAGCCGACGGCGTCGCCGTCACAAACGCTTTCCTCACTTTTAATAATAAACCTACAAACGGCTCTATTATCATCATCAATATCGGCGACGTTATTTCAAACATATCAATCCTTGACAGAGGCGAGCTGAAATTTATAAGAAACGTAGATTTTGGCGGGCGCGACATTACAAACGAAATATCTTCCGTATACGAAATTGATTTTGATTCCGCAGAAAAAATAAAAAGGCATCCAGAAGTGTGGAACCAAATAGGTTTAAACGTCAAAAACATTCTCAAAAAAAGCGCGGGGAATTTGCTTGAAGCGATTTTCCGCTCTATGGAATATTGCGTTTCAAAGCAGAGACTTGGGAAAATTGACGAAATGTATATATCCGGCGGCGGCGCTCTTTTACAGGGAATAGATTCTTTTATTTGGGACACTTTAGGAATCAAAACTGCTAAATGGAATCCTTTGGAATCTGATAAAATCAAAGGAGCGGTGAATAAGAATATGGGTCATTTTGCGTCAGTAGTTTTAGGGCTTGCGCTTGCTAAGGAGATTGTCAATGTATGATATAAACTTAGTGGGTAAAGTCGTTTTAAGTTCTGAAAGAAACATGAAAGTCGTAAGATTTTTAAAGGTGTTTTCGTTTTTTTTGACGCTTGCTCTGTTTGGGGTTTTGGCGCTTTCTTCATATACTTTTTTAAATATACAAGAGACTACGGGGAAAATAACTATATTAAGAGGGCAAATAGAAGATTCAAGAAGAATAAGCAAGGCAAAAGACACTGAAAACCAGTGGACGGAATATTATTATAAAATTTTAGCTATAAAGGATATAATTTCCCGCAATACCAAAACCGGTCTTTTGCTTAGAGACATAGGCTTATATATGCCCGACGGAGATAAAATAGCGGGCATAGAGCTTACAAAAGACAATCAAATAATAGAATTGGCAAAAATTAAAAAATTTACTCCCGAATACGATTTGCTTTCCTACGCTGGTATTTTAAAGGAATCATATTCTAGAAGTTCCTTGATAGGCGAGCCTATTGTCGTTGACGCCAATCCCGTCACTGTAACGGTAAACGGTCAAAAAATTGACGCCGCAAAAGTCGTAATTCAATATACGCCAGATGAGAAGAAATAGAGTTGCGGAGAAAAGATAATGGCAAATTATTCAAATAAAGACGTAATACTTGTAGTCGTCAGAAATATTTTTTTTATACTTCTTATAGTCGCGGCGTATCATTATTTATTTCAAACGCTTGACGCTCAGCTGCGCGGCAAAATGGAGCTGATGAATAAGTATCAAAGCATATATAACGATTTGGAAAGTTTTGTCAAAATAAACGAAGGGATGTATGAAGACAAAGTAAAAATAGAAGACGTCATAGCTTCAATTTCCGTAGAATACGTTCCAAACCAAGCTCTTATTACAAGTTTTAGGGATAGGGTTTTTGCCGTTGCCGACGAATACTCCGTAAAAATAACCAGCGAAACGATTATAAGGTCTGAAAACTCTGACAATACCGCTTTGTCAATTCGTTTCAACGCAAAATATACCGCGATTTATAAATTCTTTTTTGCTTTGGAAATGTTCTCAAAAATCTCGTCTTTTTCGATAAACGAACAATACGACGTTGTTTTTGAATGCGCGCCGATTTTATACAGCCCGGCTGTAGACAATTTCTTCAGCGGCAGAATAGAAGCGATGGACGATGTAAGCGCTATGGGATATTTTAAAGAAATATTTGCAAAAACTAAAGCCGCGTTTGCCGAGTTGGGGCATATTCCGTCATGGAGAGATATTGACCCCGCGCCCGCAAACCCTTTTTACGAATACGTCCCTCCGAAAATTGTAAAAAAAGCCGTAAGACCCGTAGTAGTCGTAAGAAAGCTGCCTGAAATAATTATTTCAGGAATTATTTACGATGAAATTAATCCTATAGTAATTATAGATTCTAAACTCTATAGGAACGGGGATTATTATAAAACGGTGAAAATAACGTCAATAAAAGAAAGAACTATTACCGTAGAGCTTGACGGACGAAAATATATTGTAAAATTCAACAAGGAGGAATGATGAAGAAGTTCACGTCTTTATTAGTCGCGGCGATGCTGTGCTGCAATGTTTCTTTTTCCGTAGCCGCAGTTGAGTCAAGAGGATTAATTTCCGTTGACTTTCAGGGCACCACGCTTTACACGGTGTTAAATATTTTGAGTATGAAAACGGGGCGCAAATTCGTTACGGACGCCGATTTGTTGAATAAAAAAATAGTTCTTACTTTAAAAGACGTTACCGCAGACGAAGCGCTTAACGCTCTTTTAGACACTTACGATCTCTATTACGTTAAGCAGGGAGACACCAATATTTACGTTATAAAAAGCAAAAGCGACGTCTCTCCGATAACCGTTTCAAAAGTAATTTTTTGCAATTACGCAAAAGCCAGAGATTTGCAAAACGTTTTGCAGGCAAGGCTTACTAAGGGCGGAAAAATAACTTTTGACGAGAGAACAAATTCGGTAATCGTTACAGATTTAGCAGACAGCATAGACAAAATGGAAACCCTTGTGCGCTCGCTTGACGTTCCTACTCCTCAGGTTCAAATTGAAGCTAGAATTGTAGACGTGACGCTTGGCAATCAGCTTACTATCGGAACGCAGATAGACAATATTTACCGTTTCCCAAAAATACAAACAGGGCTCTATGAAGGCCAGCCCGTTGCATATGGAAATGCAAATCCAAGCGGATATATATGGGCAAACACTGATGATTATCTTTCAGGAGCAGAGGGTTTAAAATATAAATATAATGCCGAATACAATCAAGTTTTTTCACTTCTGCCTCAGGTGGGGTTAGGGAAATTGGGTTTTGCCGTCGTTCAGGGGGATTTAAACATTTTGGGAACTATGTATGCCGGGGCGGAAAACAAAAATGCGAAAATCCTTACAAACCCTAAACTTATAGTCTTAAACAATCAAGAGGCTACCATAGAAATAATAGAAGAAGTGCCATATATTACCGACAGAACGACGTCTGCAGACGGCACGGCGATAACTGCGACTACTGCGTACAAAGAGGTCGGCTTGAAACTCAAAGTAAAGCCTCAGATTAATAGAGACGGCACTATAGTTTTAGACGTTTCTCCCGAGCAGAGCTTCCGCACCGGCGAAGACCTTATTGGAACTCCCGTTTTAAATACCAGCAAAGCTAAAACCGTTATGATTTTAAGAAGCGGCGAAACCGCCGTTATCGGCGGTCTTATAAGGGAAGCCGAAACAAAAACTGAAACCAAAATTCCAATTTTAGGCGATATTCCGATTTTAGGATATTTGTTTAAGAATTTGATAAAGAATAAAGAAAGGCATGAACTTACGATTTTTATATCGGCAAAAATTATAAATTAAATTTAATTTGAGCGGAACAAACGATGGAACAAAACGTTAAAATACTTATCATTGAAGACGAAGAAATAGTAAAGGAAACTCTTGCCGAGAATTTAAAAGACAAGGGTTTTGAGGTAGATTCGGCTGAAAACGCCCAGCAAGCTCTTTCTATGATAAAAGAAAGCTTTTACAATATTTTGCTTGTGGACTACAGATTGCCCGATATGAACGGACTTGAACTTATTAAAGAAGCGTCGTCAATTTCAAGAGGTTCGGTAGCGATAGTCGTCACGGGTTATAGCGCGGTAGAAACTGCGGTTGACTCTATGCGCATGGGCGCCTACGATTACCTGCTTAAACCCGTTGATATTGATTCTTTAGAAAATGAAATTAAAATTATAATGCAGGAAACGGCTTTATTAAACGATGGAAAAAGAAAAGTTGAAAGCGTCGTAAGCGGTTTAACGGTTTCAAACGACGATATTATTGTTCTTGCAAGCAGGGACGATTTGATTCCCGCAGGTAAAGAAAGCATTGCGAAAAAAATTTTTCTTACGCCTGTTATGTTTTTTAAAAAAATAATAGAATTTTATTGGGGTTAGGAGCTCTTATATGAAAAGTAGACTGTTTTGCGCTTTGTCGCTTTTATTTTTGTTTTGCATAATAGTTCAAGCCGCAAGACCTCAAAATGGAGGAGCCGATGTCGGGGACGATTATATAGAGGAAGAGCAAAGCCAAAGCTATTCGTCTTCAGATTTTTCAAAAGCTAATAATTTTTACGTTTCGGGCAAACTAGACAAAGCCGAGCTTATTTTAAACGGCATTCTTCTTTCGTCGCCAGACGATGTGGAAGCTCTTGAGCTAAAGAACAAAATTTTAATAGTTAAAGAAAAGTTTTTTGTGTTTAAGCGCGACGCTGCGGAAGATTATATGATAGAAAGCGAAAGAAGTTTAAGAGACGGGAATTTTTACGAAGGGCTTTTGTATTATAAAAGAGCCGTTGACCTGATGCCTGAAATTTACGACGCGCAAAGGTATAACACTATTGTCGGCGAGCTTAACGCTCAGTCTCTTAAATACAAAGGTCAAGACAGAAAACGTTTTCTACAGTCGGTTGAAAGTTTTCAAGACGGCGACTTCAAAAAAGCCAAAAGTCTGCTAGACGCTTTATCTACAAAATACGAACATTTAAAAAGTTATAAAGGTCTTATGGACTATTTTCAAGTCGAATACGCAAATAACGGCAGAGTTAGAGAATATTATAAAGACGCTTTGAAAAATTTTAAACGCGGCAGATACGAAAGCGCAAGAGTTGACCTTGAATTTGCAAAAGCAATTAACGCTAAAAATTCCGATATCGCTTTGTTGTCAGAACAGATAGACCTTGAAATACAGTAGGAATATTTAGAAAAATTATAAACGATTTTTTAACAAACCAGCTTATTTTAAATAAGTTGGTTTGTTAATATTAGGAGAAACAGATGGCTTACAGGATAACTCTCATACCGGGAGACGGCACGGGTCCAGAGCTTGCCGAAGTTACGGCAAAAGTAGTTGAGGCGACGGGAGTAAAAATTGACTGGGAAATAGCGCAATCCGGCGTTGATATTATGGAAAAAGAGGGAACTCCTCTTCCTCAATCTACGCTTGATTCCATAAAAAAAAATAAAATCGCGTTAAAAGGGCCTATTACTACGCCTATAGGGTCGGGGTTTCGTTCCGTCAACGTCGCAATAAGAAAAGAGCTAGATTTATTTTCTTGCGTTCGTCCTTGCAAAACATATATCGGCGTAAAATCTAAATACGAAAATATAGATTTGGCGATAGTAAGAGAAAATACCGAAGACTTATACGCGGGCGTGGAATATGTGCAAAATTCCCCCGAAGCTCTTGAAATAATTAAATTATCACAAAATAAAATTAGGGAAAATTCCGCAATTTCAATAAAACCGATTTCCGCTTTCGGCTCTGAAAGAATTGTCCGCTACGCCTTTGAATACGCGCTAAGATGCGGCAGAAGAAAAGTCACGGCGGTAAGCAAAGCAAATATTATGAAATATACAGACGGGCTTTTTTATAAGACGGCAAGAGAAGTAGCTAAAGACTATGAGGGCAAAATAGAATACGAAGAAAGGCTTATAGACAATATGTGCATGCAGCTTGTTCAAAAGCCTCACTTTTACGACGTCATAGTTTTGCCAAACCTTTACGGCGATATTTTGTCAGACCTTTGCGCTGGGCTTGTCGGAGGGCTGGGCGTTGCGCCGGGAGCAAATATGGGAAAAGATATAGCCGTTTTTGAAGCGGTGCATGGTTCGGCTCCAAAGTATAAAGGTCTAAATAAAGTTAACCCGACGGCTTTAATATTGTCTGCAAAACTTATGCTTGAACATATAGGCGAAACTTCGGCGGCTTTTCGTTTAGAAAAAGCCGTAGCGGACGTCATCGCCGAAAAGAAAAGAACTACATATGATTTAGGCGGAGTCGCAGGAACAAAAGAAATGGCGCAGGCGATAATAGACAAATTGAAATAACGAAAGTTATTGAGGCAGTTTTATGAAAGAATCAATAGCAATACATAATTTAGGACCCATTAAAGATATATCAATAGAAGAAATAAAACCGTTCACCGTTTTGGTGGGCGAGTCGGGCAGCGGCAAAAGCGTTCTTATGAAAGTTATTGCTTTGTTTAGATATTTATACAAAAAGTATAATGTAGGATTTTATTTAAAACACAGCAATATCTCTCAGCAATCGTCTTTTGAGTTTTATATGGACGAGTATCTGAAAAACTGCGGCTTTGAACAGTTTATTAAAAACGATACCAAAATCACATATAGAGTTTCTAATAACGGGCGGACATATACTATAGAGTTTAACAATAGCAAACTTGAAAATATAGAGCCTGTATTAAAAGACGATTTGTCATTTACCAAAATAAGTTTTATTTCAGAGGCAAGGAATATTTTGCCTTTGTATCTTGAAAACAACAGCAAAGAAAATTTAGGTTTTTATTTTAACGAAGTTTGCCAAGATTTTAAATTAGCTGAAAAAATAGGCGATATAGCGCTTGATTTTTTAAACATTGAGTTTAAAATAAGCAAAACGCAGTCTGAAAAAAAATATTTAATATCTTCAAAAGAGCAAGGCGATAGTTTCGAAATAGATTATAAAAATAGTTCTTCGGGAATTCAAAACGCCGTTCCGATAATGCTTATTGCTCAATATTTTGCAAATGAGTTTGATTTTAAAGAGGCATTTAACCGTTCGGCTTTAAGTTTGCTTTCAGAGACTGATAAACTGACGGATTTTAGAGCGGTAAAGAATTTAGGGGATTTGGATAAAAAAATATACATCCATATAGAAGAACCTGAATTAGGTCTTTTCCCCGACGCTCAATGCGAACTGATAAACGCTCTTGTCGGCAAATGTTTTTCAGGTAATAAAAATAAAACGGAGCTTTGTTTGTCAACGCACAGTCCTTATATAATAAATCATTTAAATTTGCTGATAAAAGCATATGAAAAAAACTCGGTCGGGCTAAAATATAACTGCGATGATTTAGCCGTGTATTATATACAAGACGGGCAGAAGTTTGATTTGAAAGTAAAAAACGAGAACTTGATAAACACTAATATTTTATCCGAAACGATTAACAATATATACAATGAATACGAAAAACTTGGATAATTGCGTATTAGACTACTTACGCTTTCATAGATTAGAGCGTTCTGCAAAGTGGAACTGTAATGATTTTTATCGTAAGACTGACGATGATTTGTTTTCTTTTGACGATAAATCTTTCTTTGCAAACGAAAACGCAATTGCCAAATATGAAAACAGCTTAAAGAAAACCGTAAATATTGTATGGTATGAAAAATTCTTAAATTCTTTAAAGACTCAAAATCAAAAACAAAAACGTTGCGATGCGATTGTCTATACTGACGACGATTTATATTTTACGTTAAACGAGCTTACTATAACTTCTGAAAAAAATAATGCAAAAAAATCTTTTTATGCAAGGCTGCAATTAAAAGCGTCGTTAAAAGATTTGAACTCCGCGCCTAAGGTTTGCGGTTTTATTAAATCTCATAAGCTGAAATATCTTTGTTATTTTAATAAAATAAACGCCAAAAATCCGGCTGTCAGGGCTTTTAACAGAATTAACGCTTTGAAAGAAACCTTAAAGGGATATGAAATGCCCGACTATGAGATAAATTCGCAAGGTTTTTGCTACAAAGAATTTTACGGGGAACAAAAATTTATAATGTCTGCGATAAGAGGATAAACTAATGAAAATATTGGTCGTCAATTGCGGGTCGTCGTCGGTTAAATATACTCTGTTTGAAATGGAAACAGAAAAGAAAATAGCTTGGGGCATTGTAGAATGTATCGGACTTGCAGAAGCCTATTATAAAAGACAATCTATTGGGCGCGAAGAAAAAAAAGATTCCGTCAAAGCTGCCGACCATACTCAAGCTGTAGAGCTTGTAATAAAAGAACTTTTAGATAAAGAAAACGGAAGCATTCAAAACATAGACGAAATTTCCGTAGTAGGACATAGAATAGTTCACGGCGGCGACAAATTCTCAAAATCTGTTTTAGTTGACAAAGACGTTAAAGCGGGTTTAAGAGAATGTTTTTCAATAGCTCCTTTGCATACGCCCGCGCATTATGCGGGCATTGAAGCCGTAGAAAAAATGCTTTCGGGCATACCTTCGGTTTTGGTTTTTGACACGGCGTTTCATCAGACAATGCCCGACTACGCGTATATGTACGCTATCCCTTACGAATATTACGAAAAAGACCATATAAGAAGATACGGCTTTCACGGAACTTCGCATAACTATGTTTCTCAAAGAGCGGCTCAAATGCTTGGCAAGCCTTTAAACGAATTAAAAATTATTACGGCTCATTTGGGCAACGGTTCAAGCATTACGGCTGTAGAAAACGGGAAAGTAATAGATACTTCTATGGGCTTTACGCCTTTGCAAGGAGTCGTTATGGGAACAAGATGCGGAGACATAGACCCTGCGATTATACCTTATCTCATAGACGTTTATCCCGAATATAAAGACGGGAACGCGCTAAATATTTTGATGAACAAAAAAAGCGGACTTATGGGAGTTTCGGGTTTGTCGGGAGATATGAGAACTATAGTAAAAGCCGTTGCTGCGGGAAATAAAAGAGCAAAGCTCGCTTTTGATATGCTGTGTTATAGCGTAAAAAAATATATAAGCGCGTATTTCGGCGTTTTAAACGGAATAGACGCTTTGGTTTTTACGGCGGGAATAGGGGAAAATTCTCCGACTGTAAGAGAGCGGATTTGCGCAAACTTGTCGGCTTTAGGGATAGAAATGGACAATGTAAAAAACGCCGAACCTTCTGGGGAAGAGAGAGTAGTTTCAACTCCCGTATCAAAAGTAAAAATAATGATAATACCCACAAACGAAGAGCTTATGATAGCGCGGGAAGCAAAAAAGATTTTGACAAACGAATAAACAATAAATATAATAAACGGATATATGTATGCGCGGTATAATTATAAGTCAGACAGATTTTTTGAGAGACGGCGAAGTTTCTAAAAAAGGCGAAATTTTTAAAGGCGATATAGGGGTTGACTGTCAAGCCTCTGTAGATTTTAAAGCCGTAAAAATATCGGACGATAAAATCTATATATGCGGAAAAATTACAGGCGTCTTTATACTTGAGTGTTCAAGATGCCTTGAAAAATATAAACATCCTTTCGAAATTAAAATAGACTCAGATATGGACTTTTTCAACGGCGTTATAGATTTAAGCGAAGAAATACGGCAGCTTTTGTCGCTTGAAATACCGATGAAGCCTCTTTGCGGCGAAAATTGTTTGGGAATATGCAAAATTTGCGGCAAGCATAACCGCAAAAACGACAGTTGTTCTTGCGCAGACGGCGACAGAGAAAATTTTATAAAAGAAAGATGGAACGAATTATTAACCGGAGGAAGTAAAAATGCCAAATCCAAAAAGAAAACATACGCCCCATCGCAGAGATAGCAGGAGGTCTGCTAACTCAAAACTTGACAGCCCGTCTTTAAGCAAATGCTCAAATTGCGGAGCGGTGAAGCAGCCGCATAAAGTCTGCCCTGAATGCGGATTTTATAACGGAAAACTCATAGTCCCGAGAAAAGTTAAGAAAACTGCGGAACAATCACAGCAACAAGAGGCTTCAAAATAATGATAATTGCTTTAGATGCAATGGGCGGAGATAATGCTCCTGCGGAAATTGTAAAAGGAGCGATTTTTGCCGCAAAAAGTTCAAAGCATAAAATTTTGCTGGTTGGTCCCGAAAGAACAATAGCCGAAGAACTTTTGAAACATCATAAAAAATACAATATCGCCTCGCTTGACATTGAAATTGTCAACGCTACAGAAGTTGTATCTATGAGCGAACATCCCGCTCAAGCCGTGAGGCAAAAAAAAGATTCTTCTCTTGTAGTGTGCGCAAAACTTGTCGCCGAAGGCAAAGCGGACGCTTTTGTAACTATGGGAAATACCGGCGCGGCTATGGCTGCATCGCTTTTTTATTTAAAGAGAATAGACGGTGTTTTAAGACCTGCAATATCAACCCTTTTTCCCACCATAGACAATTTTTGTATTATAGCCGACGCTGGCGCAAATGTTGACTGCAAACCTGAAAATTTATTGCAGTTTGCCATAATGGCGAGCTTATACTGCGAAAAAGTTTTGAGCGTTAAAAAACCAAGGATAGGCGTCGCTTCTATAGGCGAAGAAGACACTAAGGGAAACGAACTGTCTTTGGCGGCTTTTGGGCTGATTAAAAAAACCGATTTAAACTTTATAGGAAATATTGAAGGAAAAGACGTTCCTAAAGGTAAAGCCGACGTTATCATCTGCGACGGTTTTGTGGGCAATCTTCTTTTGAAGTTTGGCGAAGGAATAGCCGAGATGATGTTAAAACTTATAAAAAAAGGTTTTAAAAATCATCCAATAGCTTGGGCTTCTCTTCCTTTTTTGTGGGCGGCTCTTAAAGATTTGAGAAAGAAAGTGGACTATAACGAATTCGGCGGCGCGCCTCTTTTAGGGGTGAACGGAATATGCCTTATAGGGCATGGGCGTTCTGAAGCCAAAGCCGTAAAAAGCGCGGTTTTAGCCGCGGCAAAAGCCGCCGAACGCGATTTGATAAACGCCATAAAAGAAACTATCGCAAAATATAAAATAGACGATTAGACGCATAGAGGCATTGACGCACAATAACGCCGACGGCAACAAAAAATTGACGCGCGTTGAATGCGACTGTGCCTTTAAATTTATACGCGTCTTTATTGGAAATTAAATGAATAAAAATTCAGAAGCAAAATTTATCGGAACAAAAGTTCTTGGAACAGGCTCCTATTTTCCTAAAAAGGTTCTTTCAAACGCAGACCTTGAGAAAATAGTTGAAACCACAGACGAATGGATTCTTACAAGGACGGGCATAAAAGAAAGGCGGGTTTCTGAAGCGGACGAACCCACTTCGCAATTGGCTTATTTTGCCGCTTTAGAGGCGCTAAAGTCCGCAAATATTTCGCCGCAAGACATAGATTTAATTCTAGTCGCCACTATAACGCCCGATATGCAGTGTCCTTCTACGGCGTGTCTGCTTCAAAACAAATTAGGTTTAAAAGGTATACCTGCGTTTGATTTATCTGCGGCTTGCAGCGGTTTTATTTACGCTGTTTCAATGGCAAAAGCTTATATTGAATCGGGAATGTATAAAACCGTTTTGATTGTCGGAGCAGAAGAACTTACGAAATTTACCGACTGGACTGATAGAAGCACATGCGTATTGTTTGGCGACGGCGCAGGCGCTATGGTTTTAACCGCAAGCGATGAGAGCCAAAGTTTATTGTCGGTGTATTTAGGCGCAGACGGCTCTTTTTCAGATTTGCTTTTTGTTCCCGCAGGCGGAACTAAAAACCCGGCTACTTTAGATACGGTTAATCAAAAACTTCACAGCATAAAAATGCTTGGCAAAGAAGTTTTTAAAGCGGCAGTTCCAAAAATGGTTTACGCCGCGCAAAAAGCGTTAGAGTTAGCTTCGAAAAAACTTGAAGACATAAAACTTTTTATTCCCCATCAAGCCAATATGAGAATACTTGAAGCGGTCGCTAAAAAGTTGAATATTTCTATGGAAAGCGTTTTTGTCAATCTGCATAAAACGGGCAATATCTCTTCAGCTACAACAATCACCGCTTTAGACGAAGCTATAAAAACAGGAAAACTCGTAAAGGGCGATTTAGTAGAACTTGTGGCTTTTGGGGCAGGTTTCACGTGGGGCGCGGCGGTTATACAGGTTTAAAAAACGTTGGACGGCGGCAAAAATTTTAGCCGCCGCTTATAAAAAGCGGCTGATTTAGCATGCTTAAATATTTTAAAAGGGTTTTATGAAAATAGCTTTGCTGTTTCCCGGTCAAGGGTCTCAATATGTCGGTATGGGTAAAGAATTATACGACAATTACCCAAAAGCTAAAGAAATAATAGATTTAGCGGGCGAAGAACTTAAAAAAATTATTTTTGACGGTCCCGAAGAAATTTTAAAACTTACAAAATACACTCAGCCTGCAATTTTTACGGTAAGCGCGGCTGCTTTTGAAGTTTTTAAAAGTTTAACGGACTTTTCAAAGCATAATTTTGTCGCGGCGGGGCATTCTTTGGGCGAATATTGCGCAATGTATGCGGCTGGTTTTTTCGGGTTTAAAGACGGTCTTGAAATGGTAAAAGCCAGAGGCTCTTTTATACAGGCGGCTTCAGAGGCAAAACGCGGAACAATGGCGGCGATAATAGGTTTTGAACAATCTTTGGTTGAAAAATTTTGCAGGGAAGCCTCTTCTTTAGGCGTGTGCGAGCCTGTAAATTTTAATTCTTCAGGGCAAATTGTTATAGCGGGCGAAATCCTTGCGGTAGACAAAGCCATAGAACTTGCAAACGCGGCGGGGAAATTGGCGTCTGGCGCGGTAAAGTGCGTTGTTTTAAACGTTTCTGGCGCGTTTCATTCTTCTCTTATGTCAAGCGCGGCTGACGCTATGTCAAAAGAACTTGAAAAATACGCGATTAAACAGCCGAGTTTTGCGGTCTACACAAATTGCGACGCTCAGCCTACAATGCAAGCAGACGCGGTTAAAGAAAAGTTGGTTAGCCAAATAAAAAGCGCGGTGAAATGGAGCGAAAGCGTTCAGCATATTATAAACGACGGTTTTGAAGATTTTATAGAAATAGGCCCCGGCAAAGTTTTATCAGGGCTTCTTAAAAGAATAGACAGAAGCAAAAAAGCCTTAAACGTAGAAGACAGAGCGTCGCTTGAAAAAACCTTAGAAGTAACAGCGCGTTTCTAAACAACATAACGCTTTATAGCGCCGCAAATTTTATACATTGTTTTTGCTGGCGCTTAAATTTTTAAGGAGAAAAAAATGAAACTCAAAAATAAAACTGCAATTATAACGGGTTCGGCTCAAGGTATCGGAAGAGCCGTCGCGGAAAGGTTTGCCGCCGAAGGCGCAAATATTGCGGTATCGGATATTAATACGGAATTGTCGTCTAAAACTGCCGAAGAAATTAAATTGAAATACGGCGTTGAAACTATAGCCGTTGCGGCAAACGTCGCCGTTTTGTCCGATTGCGAAAATCTTATCAGGTCGTCGCTTGACAAATTTTCCAAAATAGATATACTTATAAACAATGCCGGCATTACAAAGGACAATTTGGTTTTAAGGATGAGCGAAGCCGAATGGGACGCCGTAATAGCCGTTAATCTCAAAGGCGTTTTTAATTGTATAAAAGCCGTAAGTAAAGTTATGCTTAAGCAAAGAGAAGGCAGAATTATAAATATATCTTCGGTAGTAGGTCAGATGGGAAACGCAGGTCAAATAAATTACTCGGCTTCAAAAGGCGGAGTGATAGCGATTACAAAAACATGCGCCAAAGAGTTTGCGGCAAGAAATATTTTAGTTAACGCCATAGCGCCGGGTTTTATCCGCACGGCTATGACAGACAAATTGACCGAAGACCAAAAAAAAGCGATGTCTGATACCATACCTCTTTCAAGGCTTGGCGAAGCGTCTGATATTGCAAACGCCGCGCTGTTTTTTGCAAGCGAAGATTCTTCTTATATAACAGGACACGTTTTAAACGTCAACGGCGGAATGTATATGTAAATCTGGGAATTGCGGCTTGCGTTAATTTGCCAGTATAAGCGTAAAATAATTATAGAATAAGGCTGTAAAGATAGGCTGCGATAAGTAAGCGCGGCAAACATAAAATAGAAGCAATAAACAACAAGGGAGGACGTACACAATGGCAGATTTTGAAGCTAGAGTAAAAGAAATTATTGTTGAGCAGTTAGGCGTTGACCCTGCGGAAGTAGTAACAGGCGCTTCGTTTGTGAACGATTTAGGCGCGGATTCTTTAGATACGGTTGAACTTGTAATGGCTTTTGAAGAAGAGTTCGGCATTGAAATTCCCGATGAGGAAGCCGAAAAAATTCAAACCGTAGGAAATGCCGTTGAGTATATAAAAGTTCACGCGGCAAAGTAAGCTCGGCGCGGCTATAATTCTTTTTTAAAATCCGCAAGTTGTTCTTCTTTATGTGAGAATAGAAGCGCATTGCGGAAACAGCGCAAACGCAGTAGAGCGCATTGAGCCTCGCGCTGCAATGCAGCAAAAAGCGTTAACTCTTAAAATGCAGAGCGCAAGCGGCATTTGTCGGGCGCATTTTGGCTTTTGCGATGCGCTTTATGCTTTGCATTTCAAAAAGGGCGCCGCCGAAAGGCTGGGAGCTATATTAGCTTTACGCGAAAAATGGAACGAAAAATGAAAAAAAAGATAGTAATTACCGGTTTAGGCGCAGTTACTCCTATCGGTATAGGAAACGAAGCGTTTGCTAAATCTTTGAGAGAAGGCAAAAGCGGAATTTCCGCAATAGAACATTTTGACGCAAGTCTTTTCCCAACGCGAATCAGCGGCTATATAAAAGATTTTGACGCGGAAAAGTTTATTGACAAGAAAAGAATTAAAAGAATGGCGCGTTTTACGCAGCTTGGAGTTTCTGCGGCTAAACTCGCCATAGAAGATTCGGGTCTTGACTTTTCAAAAAAAGATTTGTCTAGAGTAGGCGTTATTACGGGAAGCGGAATGGGCGGTTTAGACGTCATTGAAGAAGAAGAAAAGGCTCTTTTAAAAAGAGGACCCAGAGGCGTAAGCCCTTTTCTTATCCCGATGATAATTACCAATATTTTGCCCGGAGAAATAGCTATAACCTACGGCTTTACAGGTCCAAATTACGCTGTTACGAGCGCATGCTCTTCGGCAAACCACGCTATTGGCGACGCGTTAAGGCTGCTTCGCTCAGGCGACGCCGACATTGTGGTTTCAGGCGGCGCGGAAGGCGTAATTACCCCTTTAGGACTTGCAGGTTTCTGCAATATGAAAGCAGTATCTAGAAGAAACGACCAGCCTCAAAAAGCTTCGAGACCTTTCGACAAAAACCGCGACGGTTTTGTTATGGGCGAAGGAGCGGGAATAATCGTTTTGGAAACTCTAGAACACGCTTTGCAAAGAGGCGCGAAAATTTACGCCGAACTTGCAGGCTATGGAGCTTCCGACGACGCGCATCACATAACCGCGCCCGAACCCGAAGGAAAAGCGGCAATAATTGCGATGGGAAAAGCTATCGCAGACGCGGAAATTTCAAAGGACGAAATAGACTACATAAACGCGCACGGAACGTCTACAGGATTAAACGATAAAACCGAAACTGCGGCGATTAAAAAGACTTTCGGCGACAGAGCGTATAAAATACCCGTGTCCTCTACAAAATCTATGACCGGACATCTTTTGGGCGCTGCTGCGGGCGTAGAGCTTATCGCCTCAGTTTTGTCTATGCAGGGCGGTTTTATCCATCCGACTATAAACTACGAGACCCCCGACCCTGAATGCGATTTGGATTATGTTCCAAATACCGCAAGGGACGCCGATATAAACTGCGTTCTTTCCAATTCTTTGGGTTTTGGCGGACACAATGCAAGCGTTGTGATAAAAAGATATGTCAAATAAAGATTACGGCAAACTTCAAGAGGTTATCGGACGAAAGTTTGATAACCTTGAAGTTTTGACTGCGGCTCTTACGCATAAATCATATGCGTCCGCGTTGCTTGATCCGCAAGAATATAACGAGCGGCTGGAATTTTTAGGCGACAGCGTTTTGTCCACAGTCGTCGTTGAATCCCTTTACAACAAATTCCCGCATGAAAACGAAGGAAAATTATCCCAGCTGAAAGCTCAAATAGTGTCTTCGCATAATCTAAGTCTTTGGGCTAAAGAAATTGCTTTGGGAGATTATGTAATGCTTGGAAAAAGCGAAGACACAAAAGAATCCAGACAAAGAGAAAATTTGCTTTGCGACGTTTTTGAGGCTGTTTGCGGAGCCGTTTTTTTAGACGGCGGATACGCGGCGGCTAAAATTTTTATCTCAAAATTTCTAGACAGGCAAAGCGAAGTGGTCAGCACGGATTATAAAAGCAGACTTCAGGAAATCATTCAGTCGCAATACAAAGAGCTTCCCAGATATGAAACTCTAAGAGAGTTCGGTCCCGACCACGAAAAAAATTTTGAAGTCGCGGTCTATGCAAAAAAGAAACTTTTAGGAAAAGGCGCGGGACATTCCAAAAAAGAAGCTCAGCAAGCCGCCGCAAAAGAGGCGTTAGAAAAAACAAAGCGGAAAGGCGAAAACTGAAAAGCCGTAAGTAACGGCAAAAAAGAAAGTTTTGTCATTGCTTTCGCCCTTCGCCTTTGACGATATAAAGAGGTGCTTAAATGGTAATGGATTACTTTTTATCTGAAGAAGAACAGATGATGGTTGAAACGGCTAGAACTATAGCTAACGAAAAAATGAAGCCTGTAAGGGAACATTACGACGAAAAAGAAGAGTTCCCTTGGGAAATTGTAAAAGAGTTTGCCGCTGCGGATTTATGCGGCGTTTATATCCCCGAAGAATACGGCGGTTTTGGAAAA
Source organism: Endomicrobium sp. (assembly GCA_031277075.1). Lineage (GTDB taxonomy): Bacteria > Elusimicrobiota > Endomicrobiia > Endomicrobiales > Endomicrobiaceae > JAISLV01. The sequence goes on from JAISLV010000051.1 coordinate 27,432, forward strand.
GGCATAATGGGGCTGGTTCTTGTAGTAGAAGAGCTTTGCAAAGTAGACGGAGCCGTCGCTTTATCGCTTGCCGCTACCGCGTTAGGAACTTTGCCTATACTTATCGCAGGAAACGAACAACAGAAGCAAAAATATTTGCCGGATATCGCAAGCGGCAAAAAACTTGCGGCTTTTGGTCTTACCGAAGCGGGCGCGGGTTCAGACGCTACGGGAATGTCAACGACAGCCGTTAAAGACGGCGATTATTACGTTTTAAACGGGACGAAATGCTTTATTACTAATGGCGGCGACGCTGAAACCTATACTATTTTTGCAAAGACAAACCCGCAAAGAGGCGCAAGGGGAATTTCTTGTTTCATCCTTGAAAAAGGAACTCCGGGCTTTGAGTTCGGCAAAAAAGAAAAAAAGCTCGGCATAAGAGCTTCTTCTACAAGAGAATTAATTTTTAATAATTGTAAAATTCACAAAGATCAGCTTTTAGGAAAAGAAGGGCACGGTTTAATGATAGCGCAAGCTACGCTTGATAATTCGCGCCCGGGAGTGGCGGCGCAGGCTTTAGGAATAGCCGCTGGAGCTTTGGACGAAGCAGTAGAATATGCAAGAAAAAGAGTTCAATTTGGTCAGCCTATAGCGTCTTTTCAGGGTATACAACATATGTTAGCGGATATGGCTACAAAAGTTGAAGCGGCAAGAGCTTTGCTCTATAGCGCGGCAAGAATGGTTGATAAAGGGACAAGTAAACGCACAAGCAAAGAGTCGGCAATGGCAAAACTTTTTTGTTCAGAAGTCGCTATGGAAGTTACAACAAACGCCGTTCAAATTTTCGGCGGCTACGGATACAGCAGAGAATATCCCGTTGAAAAAATGATGAGAGACGCCAAAATTACGACTATATACGAAGGCACAAGCCAAATTCAAAAAAACGAAATAGCGTTGAATTTAATAAAAGAATCGGCTGCAAAAAACAAATAAAGTTTTACGTTGCAAATAGCGATAGAGATATTATAGGGGTATTAGATGAATATCATCGTTTGCATAAAACAAGTTCCAAATACGACAAACGTTCAAATTGACGCAGAAACAGGCAGGCTTAAAAGGGAAGGCGTAGAGTCTATAGTGAACCCTTTTGACGAATACGCCGTTGAAGAGGGCGTTCGTCTTAAAGAAAAGCTCGGCGGGAAAGTTATAGCCGTCACTATGGGACCTCCTCAAGCCGAAGCTGTTTTAAGAGAAGCTATATCAAAAGGAGCAGACGAAGGCGTTTTGGTAAGCGACAGAGCTTTCGGCGGAGCCGACACTTTAGCTACGTCTTACGCTTTGTCTTGCGCGATAAAACATTTGGGCGATTACGGCGTAATAATTTGCGGCAAACAGGCGACAGACGGCGACACAGCTCAAGTCGGACCCGGCATAGCCGAGATGTTAAATATAGCGCATGTGGCTTACGTTAAAAAAGTTGAAAGTATAGACGAGAAATCTATCAAAGTTGAAAGAATGATGGAAGACGGATACGATTTGATAGAGTCGCCGCTTCCAGTTCTTTTAACCGTTGTAAAAGAAATCAATACGCCGCGCGTGGCTTCGCTCAAAGGCAAGCTGGCGGCAAAAAAAGCCGTTATAAAAGTTTTAGACGCCGCCGCTGTCGGCGCAGATACAAAGAGAACGGGATTAAACGGTTCGCCCACGCAGGTGATGAAAATCTTTACTCCGCCGCAAAGACAAGGCGGGCAAAAGTTTACGGGCGATGCAAAAAGCGTCGCTGCAGAACTAGTAAAAAAGCTTGCTGACGCGGGAGTTGTTTAGTACGGACGACAGCAAAGAATGTAGCGAACGACGGCAAAAGAATGCAGCTAAGCAGCTAGGAAGCTAAGCAACGACAAACGACAGACCCTGAAACGAGTTCAGGGCGACGTTGCCCTTGTGTCTGTGTCATGCTGAACTTGTTTCAGCATCTGCTGTTAAGTTGTTGCCGTGTCATTAATTTTCATTTGTTCATATATGCGGGGCAGAAATTGTCTGCCGACGGAGTATTTAAACGACAAACGACAGACCCTGAAACGAGTTCAGGGTGACGTTGTCCTTGTATCCGTCATGCTGAACTTGTTTCAGCATCTGCTGTTAAGTTGTTGCCGTGTCGTTAATTTTCATTTGTTCATTGTGCGGGGCAGGAATTGTCTGCCGATAGTGTATTTAAACGACAAACGCCAGACCCTGAAACGAGTTCAGGGTGACGTTGCTCTTCTCTTGTGTCTGTCATGCTGAACTTGTTTCAGCATCTGCTGTTAAAGAGTTGTTGTCTGCAACAGCATTCAGTCTTGCCGCAGAATTTATTTTATATTCGCATTTTTTAAGGGGTTTTAAAATGTCAAATACGATTAAAGTTTTATCTGACAAATGTATAGGGTGCGGGGCTTGCGACAGCGCTTGTCCGTTTGGAGCGGTAAAACTTGAAGACGCTCTTGCAGTTATAGATTTAAATCAATGCAAGTTTTGCGGGTCTTGCGCGCAGGCTTGTCCTGCCGACGCTATAGAAATGGTAAAAGAAGAAAAAAAGCCTGCGGTAAATAAAGACGAATACCGCGGAGTTTGGGTTTATGCGGAACAAAGGCACGGCGAAATTGCAAGCGTAGTTTATGAACTTTTAAATGAAGGCAGACGTCTTGCAGATAAACTTAACGTTTCTTTGAGCGCAGTTCTTATCGGAGACAATATAAAAAATAAGTCGCAAGAACTTATAAACAGAGGCGCGGATAAAGTCTACGTTTTTGACAATCCGATTTTTATTGAATTTCAAGACGATTCTTATACGTCGGTTTTAACAAAACTCATAGAAAAAGAAAAACCTGAAATTATTCTTATGGGCGCTACAAATATCGGGCGTTCTTTTGCTTCCCGCGTAGCGGCAAGAATAGGTTCGGGATTGACCGCAGACTGCACTTCTTTAGAAATTGACGAAAATACAAGAAATATTTTGCAAACCCGCCCTGCTTTTGGCGGAAATATTATGGCTACTATTCTTACGCCTAATCATCGCCCGCAGATGTCTACGGTTCGCCATAAAGTTTTTAAAGAGGCAAAAGCCCAAGATGGAAGAAAAGGCGAGATAGTTGAAAACGCCGTAGACGTTTCAAATATAGTCAACAGAACAAAATTTCTTGGGTTTATAAAAGATACGGGCGCGCAAATAAATATTTCAGACGCCGACATTATAGTTTCAGGCGGCAGAGGAGTAGGAAAACCCGAAGGATTTAAATTGCTTGAAGAACTTGCAAAACTTTTAGGCGGAGCTGTAGGCGCGTCAAGAGCCGCAGTAGATTCCGATTGGATTGCATACTCGCATCAAGTAGGACAGACAGGCAGAACGGTCGCGCCAAAAATTTATATAGCCTGCGGAATTTCAGGGCAAATTCAACATTTGGTCGGAATGAACTCTTCAGATATTATCATAGCTATCAATAAAGACGCGTCTTGTCCAATGATGCAGACCGCCACATATTCCCTTGAAGGCGACTTATACGAAATAATCCCTCAGATAATAAGCGAAATAAAAAAAGTCCGCAGCGCGACGTAATACGGCGGCGATTTAGTTGAGTTTTGCAAATATTTTTTCAATTATAGAAAGCTACAAAAAAAGACGCAGGATATTTTAGCCTGTGTCTTTTTCTGTTTGTATTTGCTCATTGGCATTGTCAGGTTTTACTTAGTTGTCGTTTCTTGGCTTGGCAGTTTGGCTGCAGGCATCGTCTTTGCCTCTGCCGTAACTTTCAAAAAATCTAACAATGCGTCAAAAGTTTTTTGCGCGTAAGGCGTGTCCATATTAAATTGGTATTCGTGTTTTAAAACGGCTTCGTCTTTTGGGTAGAATACGTCTTTAACGTAAATTCCGCGCCGTTTCAGAGCCGCCGCTAAAGCCTTTCCCTGATTTTCAAAAGAAAAAGCGTTGCCGTCCGTTATAAAAGACGGAGGGTAATTGTCGGAAAGATTATCCGGTATATCGCTTAATTCAAGTTTTTTGTCGTTGACGTTTTTCGTTCCAAAATACGCCCATCCTATTTTTTTAAACGGGAGTTTCATAGTATTTTTTTTTGGCTTTAAAAGTTCCTTTAAATTGTATGGACCGCAGAAAAGAATTGTTCCGCCTATTCTTTGGGCGTTGACGACTTCGTTAATTTTTACGGTTTTTAAATCCGCGTTTATTTCGTCAGCGTATTTTTTGTCGACTTGAATATTTATAAATTGGCTTATAAGCTGAGCTC
>JAISLV010000136.1 GCA_031277075.1 Endomicrobium sp.
CCTAGGCGGCTCTGGTGGGCAGCTCAAAAACCACTTCAAACCGCAACGACAGCCCCTGAAACAAGTTCAGGGTGACGGACAAGGCGGCAGTGAATGCGGCTAAGCGGCTGGGCGGCTGGGCAAAAACAACTGCTAACAGCAACGACAGACCCTGAAACAAGTTCAGGGTGACGGATAAGGCGGGAAAAAACGCAGCTAGGCAGCTGGGCAGCTAAGCAAAGACAACTGCTAACAGCGCAACGACAGACCCTGAAACAAGTTCAGGGTGACGGATAAGGCGGCAGAGAATGCGGCTAAGCGGCTGGGGTTAGGTTAAAAATTCACAAGTTTTTTGCAGCGATAAAATTGAAAAAAAGAATAACATAGGCTACAATTAAATGTATGAAAAAGCGTTTTGCAGCTATTATAACGGTTTTATTTATAACGGTTTATTCAATGCCGCAGGAAGTTTTTGCGAGCGCGGTCTCTTTTTTTATAAATAATAATAATGCCGTTTGCGCGCAAATTCCTAAAACCGCAGCCGTTTTAAACCTTTTAGATATTTCCAAAAAAGTCGCGGCAAATCATTTTAATACGGCTAAAAAATTTTTTACCGCATGTTTTGCAAACGGCGACTTAGGCGAAACGCGCGAAATAACGAAAATTCCTTTTGCGGCGTTTAACAATTTAAAATCCGAGTTTTTTATGAATTTTTCAAAAGGTTTAAAAATTTCCCCGAGTTTTTTATATTTTTATTCTACAGAACCGGCGGCTTTAACGCGCAGCGAGCCTCCGCCCGGCGTTTTGGCAAACCTAATATTATTGCGCCTTAAAACTGTTTTCATGGCTACTGCGCCTTGCGATGAGATTAATACTATAATTTTAATAAAATATTTTAATCCGGCTTATATTGTATAAGTCGGATTATTTTTTTAAGGAGACAAAAATGATTAAAAAATCAGCGGCTATTTTAATTTCTTTATCGCTTCTATGTTCAGCCGCTTTTTCAGACATTGCGGTTCAAAATGCGGCGCAAAACGGAGCGTTTCAGGCAAACGCCCTGCCTTTAATTCCCAATGATTTAGGGAAAGTTATAAACGTTTCGCGTTTTGACGGCGGCGCGTTTTCGGTTATAAACATACAAGATTTGCATTGCCATGCCGAAGTTCAAAAAAATATCGCAAGTATAATAGAGATTTTACAAAAAAATGGCAATATCGCCGCAGTTTTTACGGAAGGCGGATACGGTAAAATAGATTTAAGCGTCTACGGCGCGATAAAAGACGCGGATTTAAAAGAAACTTTTATAGAAAATTTGCTTTCGCAGGGGCGTCTTACGGGAAGCGAATATTTTGCTTTAAAACGCAATTTGGAAACGCCGCTTTACGGATTAGACGAACAAGAAACGCATTTGTTAAATTTGGAAAGGCTTGCCGAAATTACCTTAAAAGAAGAGCGTTATTTGCAGGTTTTGTCAAAAGTAAAATCTGAAATAGAATATCTTCAAAATAAATATTTAAGCAAAGAAAATAAAAAGTTAAATAAACTTGTAGAAAAACACAGACAGGGCGAAATAAGTTCCCGCAAATATTACGCCCTTCTATGCAAATATATTGAAAAAGTGAATGCGGCGGGCGAAAGATATAATCCGCTTTTAACCGTATCGCTTTCAAAATATCCTGCCTTTGAGAATTATATAACCCTTTTAAAGTTGTCCGACCAAATAAATTACGATAAAGCGTCGCGCGAAATTCAGGCTTTACTGGGAAACTTAAAAAACGTTCTTACCTACGCTCAATATCAAAAACTTTCTTCAGATACAAACGGGTTCAACGATATTTACGCATTATCCGCTTTGCTCGAAGAAGTGTTTGCCCAGCAAGGAATGGCGATTAAAAGCGCGAATTTGGAAAAACTTATAGATTATTCCAAAAAAAGCGCAAAATTTAACCCCGTAAAACTTATAGACGAAGAAAGCGCGGTAATAGAAGATTTAAGGCTTGCTTTTTCAAACGGCGGAGACGAAGTAGAAATCTCTTTTTTAAGCGATTTTGAACCGTCGCTTGAAGGTTTTTTTAAAACCACCATTACCGCTCAGGAATTAAAGTTTTTCGAAAAAAATTACGATAAATTTTTACAAATATATAATAAGCACGCTTATAAAAACGAACTCGCCGTTTTAGACGACGACTTAGCTTTTTTAAGGCAATACCACAAAACTAACGAAGACAGAAACAATATATTCGTAAAAAATATTGAAAACGTAATGCGTTCTTTTCCCGGAAAAACCGCAATAGCGGTTTCGGGAGGTTTCCATAGCGACGCGCTTGCCGAACTTTTCAAAGATAAAAGAATTTCATGTATAACCGTTATGCCTAAAATCACTAAGGAAACAAAAACCGCGCGGGAAAAATATTCTGAAATTCTTTTATCTATTCATCCGACCGCAGTTCAATCTAAAGAGCTTTCAAACCAAGCGTTTGCGCCGCAAGAGTTTTCAACTCAAAGCCTAGCTTTGTCTCTTATATCTCAAACGGATTCGCATTCTTTTGCCCGCGTTTTGCTTGATAGCGTATTTTCAAATCTTAAAGATATGGATTTTACAGAAGAAAATTTTAATAAAATCGCAGACGCGATTGAGGCGCTCGCAGGCGTTTCTCCAACTATTAATTACGATGGGAATTATGCAAAAATTTTATTTAACGAAAATGAATTTCTGTTTTACAAAGACGGCAAAGGGAAAATAGACGAAGACAGCAATAGGGTAATAAAAAAGTTTAACAAAGTATATAAAAATGAAAGCAAAAAACTTGAAACCGAGCGGCTGGAAGAAATATTTGCAAATTCTCTAAGCCTTGCAAATTATATGCAAACCGCCGTTTTCACTCCTAACGTTTCGCAAATCGTCAAAAAAGGCGCGCAAATTGCGGCGCAAAACGGGTTGACTTCAGGCGATATGATTTTTGACATAGAAATGGACGAAACTCTTCCGCAGATTATAGACGGCGTGGATAGAGATTTAATACGCAAAATGCCCGACGCCGCGCAAAGGGTTATTTTAAAATCATATGAAAGAGATTCTTTTTTCAGCGACGCGCAAAGAACGATATACGCCAAAGCGGTTTATGCGGCTTATTCGGCTTTAAACGCGGATAAAGCGGTATTAGATAGTTTCTTGGAAAACAGAAGAACCGGTTTTACTCAAAAAACTTCAAGCGAAGCTCCCGACGAAGTTATTGCAAAAGAGCTTGGCGTTTCTGAAATTAAACATTACGACATAAAAGACAATTTTGACGATATTGCGCTAGACGCTCTTTCAGGAAAGGCAATAGCGTTAACTTTTAAACGAGACGCAAGCGAAACTGACGATAAAACCTATTACAACAGAGTTGTCAACAATATGGAACTGTTGTCTAAAGCGCTTTTAGAAAACAAATTTGACATATCAAAATTTATTGGACAATATAATTCGCCTCAGACAGCTTTGTATGAAATGCTAAAAAACGCTTTTGTTCACGGCAATCACTTAGACGGAAATTTAAGCGTATATATACGCATAGACGAAGAAAAAGGCGAAGTCAAAGTATTAAATAAAAAGCACGATACCCCGTACAGCGATTTTGCAGAAAGTCCGCAATTTTACGATACCCTGCCAGATTTACATGGGTATAGTATGGCGCAGCTGGTTTCTTCGCAAAATTTTTATCTTATATATACGCATTCTGACCCTTCTGACGAATTTTATATTGAACAATTTACTTTAAATGAAGACTACATTATTAGACGCCGTCCAACTGCGGACGATAAACCTTATAATTCGCTTACGCTTGAATCTTCCTACGATATTGCCGATAAAATAATAGACAAACTGCCTGTAAAAAACGAGAGTTTTCAATATTTTGTATGGAACGCCGTTATAAGCATAGTTGAATTTTTGCCTTCGGCTTTGCTTCCTCATAAAATGTTTGTCGCCGCGCATTACCCTGAATTTGTAGAAAGACTGTCAAATAAAACCATGGCGGGCTTTTTAAGGGAATACAGAGAAATAAAAAAAGAAATGGCAAAAAATCCCGGCAAATACGGCTTGCGTCTTCAGGGCGCAAAAAGAATAAAAATAGCTACGACGCTGGGAGCTTTTGCGGGAATATCGGCTGCGATAATAACTTCCGCCGCGCTTCCTATAGCGATTATTGCGGCAATAGCTCTTTCGTTTATCTTTAATATCGCAACGCACGCAGATTATAATCAGCGTATAGACGACAACGGGCTTGGCTTCTCTTCTCACAGGCTGACGGTTGGCGAAGAAGAATACCACGGGAGTATAATTAACATAGACGAACTCATCGGCGGCGATGGACAAAATATATATCTTGCGGAGTACTCAGACGGGACTATATCAGAAGTAAGCGCAGGGGAATACAATGCGTATTGGCGGCTTGCGGAACGGATGGCTAGGCAGACGCTAACTCCAAAACGGCGGGAAACCGCGCAGGCTGCGCAATCTTTAACCTCAGTTCAGAAAGGGTTGGCTTACAAAGAAGCGTCGGCAAAAATATACGCTATAGTAAGAGC
>JAISLV010000146.1 GCA_031277075.1 Endomicrobium sp.
AAGAAAAAACGACAAAAGGGCAACGGCAAGGAATAAAAGAAAAAATAGGTTTGCTAACGCAAACAAAGACAAAAACCATTGGGTGTGTTTACTGACTGTGCAAAATTTGACAATTCCATGGGTGTCTCTGTTCGTAAATGCCGCCAAAAGGCGCGGCAAGGACGGACATTAGGGTTTTTAGAGACACCCTTAAATTACCCCTAGCAACTTTCCTACTTTTTCAAACTTTTCAAGTATGAAATTTAAATGGTCGTCTGTATGAGTAGCCATATAGCTAGTTCTTATTATAGCCTGCCCTTCAGGCACGCCCGGCGTTACAACGGGCGAGGCAAACACCCCTTCGTCAAAAAGCATTCTCCACATTTTAAAAGCGGTCATATCGTCGCCTACGGTAAGGGGAATTATAGGAGTTTCGGATTTATTGGTGTTATAGCCCATAGCTTTAAAAGCGGCGTTCATTTTTTTTGCGGAGTTCATAAGATTTGTTCTTCTTTCTGGTTCGGCAACAGCCAAATCAAGCGCGGCGTCTATAGCTCCTACGCAGGCAGGCGGAAGGCTTGCCGTAAAAATCATCGGTCGGGCTATATGTTTTACATAGTCTATAACTTCTTTTTTACTTGCGATAAAACCGCCTATTGAAGCCAAAGATTTTGAAGCCGTAGCCATAAGAACGTCTACAGAGTCTTCTATTTCGAAATGTTCGCCCGTGCCTTTTCCGTTTTTCCCTATTACGCCCAAAGAGTGCGCCTCGTCTACAAAAACTCTAGCTCCGTAAATTTTGGCAAGGCGCGCAATTTCAGGCAGATTTGCGATATCGCCTTCCATAGAAAATATCCCGTCTACCACTATAAGCATCGCCTTGCCTTCGTATTTTTTTAATATCCTCTCTAAATCTGAAATATCGTTATGGCGAAATCTAGCCATCTCGCCAAAAGACAAGCGGCAGCCGTCTATAATTGAAGCGTGGTCTAATTTATCTGTAACTAAAACCTCGCCTTTTGCGACTAAACTTTGCAAAGCCCCTAAATTTGAATGATGCCCTGTGGTAAAAAGAACAGCCGCCTCTTTGCCGACGAAATTTGCAAATTTATTTTCAACTTTTTCGTGGAGGTCGTTTGTGCCGTTTAAAAAACGCGACCCCGTGCATGACGTTCCGTATTGTTTTGCCGCGGCGGCTGACGCTTCTATAACTTTAGGATGGTTTGCAAGCCCAAGATAATTATTTGAGCATACGATAATTTTCTTTTTTCCTTCAACGATTATCTCCGGTCCCTGCGCGGATTCCACCCTGTGAAAATAAGGATAAAACCCCGCTTGGCGAAGGTCGTTTACAACGTTAAAATTGACACATTTTTCAAAAATATCGGCGCTCATTTAGCGTTCTCCATATAAACTCAAAAGTATCCGGCGTTAAAAATATTTATTATTTAAATACCAATTGTATGTTATTTTAGAGCCAATTTCAAGTTTTGTAAAGTCAATATTCAAATCGGTCTCGGCAGGCTGCGTATCTGCCGTCCAGCGTTCCTTGAGCATTTCGTTAATTTTTTGTTTATTAAGCACGGCGGGCTTTTTTGTGAGCAAAGAAAAAGATTGAGCCGCCATACCTGCAAATTTAAATACGAAATCGGGAAGCGGCAGCGGCACGGTCTTTCTTCCCGCAGCTTTAGCGATAATCTTTCCCACTTGCGCCCAAGTATAAGACGTTTTATGCGCGATATAATATGTTTTATCGTCGGTTTTTTTATTTTCAATACAGGAAATCACAGATTTTGCGACGTCTTTAACGTAGACGAGCTGCAAAATCCTTTTTTCAATTGTAACCGGGCGCAAATGTTTATGCACGAGATTAAAAAAAATGAAAATATCTTTATCTCCCGGACCGTAGACAGAAGCGGGTCTCAATATAGTATAAGGAATTTTTCCGCCAAGCGTATTTTTTACGACTTCTTCCGCCGCAAGTTTGCTTAAGCCGTAATCTGAAACAGGCTCTTCTTTTTCGTCGAGCTTGCGCGGCTGTAAAGTTTTGGACGGTCCCATAGCGGCTTGAGACGAAATAAAAATAAACTTTTTAAGTTCCTTATTTGATTTTAAAACGGCTTCGCATATATTTCTTGTATTTTCAACATTAGACTGAAAATATCCGTCTTTGTTGAACGCGCGGACAGTTCCTGCGCAATGAATTACCGCGTCGGCGTTTTGAACGCAATTTTGCAAAAAAGTTTTATCGGTAAGATTTCCGTATTTGTAGAGAAGAGGAAATTTGCTTATCTTGCTTAAATTTGAAGAACTTCTCACTATGCAGATAACCTGATACTTTTTTGAAATCAGCTCTTCAACAATATGGCTGCCTACAAAACCGTTTGCGCCTGTGATAACCGCCTTAAGCATTTGTATTCCTCCCCTAATTAGCGCATTGCCGCGCGGCAAATTACTGCACAAAAACGTCAACGCGGCGGTTTTCGAGTTTGCCTTCCAGCGTTTTATTGTTTGCCACGGGAAGCTCTCCGCTAAAACCTATATATTTAATTTTGTTTGCAGGTATTGAATTTGCCAAAAACTCGTTATACACCGATTTTGCTCTTTTGCGCGACAGAACAAGGTTTGCCGAGCGGTTGCCTGAAGAAGAAGTATGCCCTTCTACAGTTATTTTTTTATACTTCAAATCTTTTATTTCGTCCGCCTGCCGTTTTATTATGTTTTTTCCGCGAAGCGTCAGCGTAAAACCGTCGGATTTAAAAATTTCCGAGCTTAAACTAAACTCTTTCACCGTATAAGTCTCTCTTCTTGCGATGGCGTCTTCAACGTCCTTTTTTGCGCTTCCTTTTAAAGCGGAAACCTTAGCCGTCCTCAATAAAGGTTTTATAGGTCTTATATATTCAACGGGTTTTTTTACGTCCTGCGGCGCAATCGTTAAAAGCTCTTCTTTTAAATTGCCGTCGTCAATTGCGGCTCCCGCAGACAATAGAGAGCTGAAAAAAATTTCCGCGCCGGTTTTATCGTCAAATAAAAACGCTCTTGCGCCGTAATAAAGAATGAAAACTTTATCCGAGTTTTGAACGCCCAAAGACGCGATAACATCGGGGGTAAGCTCCACTTTTTCATTTTCATCTTTAAGCTCCCATATCCCAATCGCCCCGCTGTTTTCTATAGCGGCGTCTATAGCCATATTTCTTTTGGCTTGTTTTATCTCTTCGGGCATTTGTCGGATTTCCGCAAAACCGTCGCCTTTTTCTTCTATAAGAAAGCCGTCTTGCGCGTTTCCAAGCGCGTCGTAAAACGCAACAAGGGAAATTACGCCGTTTTTGATGCCGATTTCAACGATTTTCCACACTTGAATATTAAACATTTTGGCGTATTTTTCCGCGATTTTTTTACCGTTAAACAAAAGGATTTTTGAATCGTGGTTTAAAAGATATACTTCTCCGTTTTTCTTTAGCTTGAGCTTTGAAATAGCGTCGTCGCCTATATAAACGTTTCCGTTTGCGTCGCCGCCCGTTTCCCATACTCCGTATATATATTCCCCGCTTTGCTGCGGCGGAATTTCTGCGAAAATAAAAACGTCTCCCCAATGAGAAACGCGCAAAAATAAAATTATAATTAAAGCGATTTTTAAAATTGTATTTTTATTTAACAATTCGCGTCTCCCGTAAAAATTTCCGCTTGCGTTTATATTATCAAAATAGGGGAAGAGCGTCTAGCCTTGAGCCGATAATACGGACATTATATAATCGCCTGAATTTAGCTCAAGAGCTTCTTTCATTATCTCAGATTCTTTGAAATCTTTTTGAAACAGTTTTTCGTCAAGCTCTTTTACAAAATTTCCGCCGCTTGCGCATAAATTTATCTCTGAATTTATATACAGGCTCATTTTGTCAAAATTAGCCGTTCCCAAACAAGCCCAATCGTCGTAAATCGCGGCTTTAATGTGCGACATTCTCGGATAAAAATATATTTTTATTCCGTTTCTAAACATTAAATTCGCTTTTACCATATTGTTTTTGGCAAGCATTCCCACATCGTTATCGGCAGGAAGAATTATTCTTACGTCCACGCCCCTTTTGCGCGCGTTAATAAGCTCTTGTATAATGCGGGCGTCAGCAAAATAAGAATTTTGAATGTAAATTCTGCTTTTTGAGCGTTTAATAGCTTCAATCTGCGCGGCAAAAATTTCCGCCGACATAGGTTTTGTGTATAAAAAACGCAAATCATACATATCTTGCGTCAAATTTTTTTCATAATTCGGAATTTTTTTTAAAGCTCCTCTTACCGCGGCGGCAAAATCCCCGCCCGCGCCCGCATATGACCAAGCGTGATTAAAATCGGAATCTATTTTTATTACCGCAGGTCCCGTAATTTTAAGCATCATATCGTGCCAGTCGTATCTGTATTCTTCCCCGAAATTCATGCCTCCCGTATAGGCGGTTTTATCGTCAATTATCACGGTTTTTGTATGGTCAAAATTAGCCCAAGTGTCCGGCGAAGTTCTAACTTTCACCTTTGAATCCGTTTTAAGATATTTTTTGATATTTGGCATAACAAAATCTCTTGAATACGGGCGGCGCGGCGTTTTCGTAAAATTTAAAACCGTGTTTATTTCGTCGGTCAAAACCATAACTTTTACGCCGTCGTTTGATTTTTTTTTAAGCAAGTCCGCTAAACTCAGGCTGTAAGGGTCGGTTTTAAAAATGTAGACGCGCACTTTTACGGATTTTTCAGATTGGGAGACGTTTTCTATAAAATCGGGGAAAAAAGTATGTCCGTCTATAAGTATTTCGGCTTTTCCTTTGTAACTTTCCTGCGATA
>JAISLV010000178.1 GCA_031277075.1 Endomicrobium sp.
TTGCAGCATTTGTAATTCTATATGTCCCGCCCGTTATAGTTGTTGTAGAACCAAGTTTTACACCAGAAGCATTCAGCAATGTTAAGCCAGCAGTTTGTTCAAATGTCCCTGTAAAATTAGAAAGATTTGCAGTTATATTTAAAAACCCAGCTCCGCTTTTTCTTACTGTTCCCGTACCTTGTATTACACTGAGATTATTATTATCTATAGTAACAGTACTTGACGCAAATGTATTTATCTCAAGTATTCCCGGTTGATATACGTTAAACGTTCCATAACCCGGCGATAAAGCGCGATTTATATTACTTTCAATGCGAAAAGTTCCTCCGTTGATAGTCTTTCCTCCTGCAAAAACTGTCGCAGTGCTTAGTATCGTTCTCCCCGCGCTTTGATAAAATGTCCCGCTAAAATTGCTAGTTCCATTCCCATTAATGTTTAAATTGCCGCTACTGTTTTTATAGATAATTCTACTTCCACTACCGTTGTTCATTCCGCCATTCAATATTATGTCCCCTGTGCCTGCAATAGTAAAAGTATTAGTGATAGACATTCCGCCGTTTATTGTTATTAAGTTTCCTGCAACAGTCAAGCTACTATTATTATTTACCATTCCGCCATTTATTGTTAAAGTTCCATTATTTTCAATCTCTAAACCAGCATTATTGTTTATTCCATTTCCTATTGTTAAATTCGCTGAGGGATTGATAAGCAAAGAACTATTGCTATTATTAGTTATTCCGCCTCTTATTTCTAAAGTCCCATAGACATTTAAAACGCTATTATTAAATGTAAGTTTTATTGTATCGGCAAATATTATATTATTGTAAAACGTTAACGACAGACCGCTATTTAAAGTCAATGTCCTATTACCTCCACTGTTCAATGTTGTTGCCGCATGACCATTAACATAAAAAGTCTTACTATAACTTATAGTTCTATTTTCAACACCTTGTATTGATGAGTTTGTGAATGTTATATCTTGGGTGTTAGATAGTATTGCGGCATTGAAAGCAGCTCCATCGGCTACATCAACAGCTCCAATTTCTGAGGTAGTAAAAATTAGGAAAGCGGAAACGGCAAAGATTATGCGAAATATTGCGCGGATTTGCATTTAGTCCTCTTTTAAATAAAAAATCTCTAATATATATGGGTGTCTCTAAAAGCCCTAACGCCCGTCCGAGCCTGCGCCTTTTGCAGCATTTGGGCATCAGAAAATTTATCCGTCCTTGATCTTAGGAAGCGGCTTGCATTTCGCAGTTGTCCGTCATTTCCGAATTTATTTCAGAATCTACCGTTAAGCGTCAACTGCAAAAAAAACAGCAAACAACAGATACTGAAAGAGACGCTGAAACAGACCATGAAAGAGACCCTGAAACAAACCCTGAAAGAGACCCTGAAACGAGTTCAGGGTGACGCATTCGCGTCAGTTTTGGGCGACGCATTCGCGTCAGTTTTAGGCGACGCATTCGCGTCAGTTTTGGGCGACGCGTTCGCGTTAGTTTTGGGCGACGCGTTCGCGTTAGTTTTGGGCGACGCGTTCGCGTTAGTTTTGTATGACAGACATAACAGCAACAACAAAAGCAAACGACAGTTTTTAGAGACGTTTATATGAATTATAGTATTAAAAATATTTTCTCTATGTGAATTTTTTGTAAATATTTATAATTCAACAAAGTTTTCGCATAGCTTTAGGGTGTCTCTAAAAACCTATAATGTTCGTAATTGCCGTGAATTTTGCGGCAGTTCAAAGAAGAAAATGAAGGTCGTCCTAAGAGCAAGGACGGACAAATTTTCTGACGCCCAAATGCCGCAGAGACAATGTCTCTCAAGGCGCAGGCTCGAACGGGCGTTAGGGTTTTTAGAGACACCCTTTAGATAAGGTCTTGCGGGGAAATTTCTATTGATATTTGGGAGTCTGAATAAAAACAGACGTAATCTTTGGCATACACGGCAAGCGACAGAATATCTTCTTTGTCGCCTTTGATTATTATGTGTTTTCTATAGGTATTGTTTAATTTTGAGATATACGCAGGCGCAGGTCCCAATAGCTTTAACGGGATTTTTTCGTTTTCTATAAATTTGCAAAGAGCGGAAAACATAAATTCGCTTTCTCTTTCGGCTTTGTCTTCGTTTTTGTGTTTTAACGTTATTTTTGCCAAATCGCAGTAAGGCGGGTAAAAAAATTTCTTTCTCTGTAAAGTCTCTTCATTATAAAAAGACAAAAAGTCGTGGTCTTTGGCGCGGACTATCGCGTAATGGTCGGGGCGCGAAGTTTGCACTAAAACTTTCCCTGCGGTTTCCCCTCTTCCGCAGCGCCCTGAAACCTGCGTGATAATTTGAAAAGTTCTCTCTGCGGATTTAAAATCCGGAAGATATAAAGCAGTGTCCGCGTCTATTACGCAAACTAAACTTACTTTTGGAAAGTCAAACCCTTTAGCTATCATTTGCGTGCCTACCAAAATGTCGCAACCGTCGTTTTTGACGGCGTCGTAAGCCTCGCGGTAAGATTTCTTTGAAACCGTCGTGTCGCCGTCAAGCCTTAATGTCTTTGCTTTTGGAAAAAGTTTTTTAAGTTCTTCTTCAACTTTTTGCGTGCCTGTCCCAAATACCGCTATCTCTCTGCTTTTGCACGCGGGACATATTGCTGGAAGTTTCACAATTTGCCCGCAATAATGACATTTTAAAACGTCGGGGTTTCTGTGATAAACCATTGAAACCGAACACGACGGACACTGATACGGACTTAAACATTTGCGGCACATTATTGACGGGCTGTAGCCTCTTCTGTTTAAAAAAACTATAGCCTGCTCTTTTCTTTTTAAAGTTTCAGAAACCGCCTCTATCGTTTCGTTTAAAAGCATACCGCCGCCGCGGTGATTTTTTAAAGACAAAATTTTAACTTCAGGCAGCTTTTTTTTATCTATTCTGTCAGGCATTTCTAAAAGCGTAATTTTCTTTTCCAAAGCGTTTTTAAAACTTTCAAGCGAAGGCGTCGCCGAACCTAAAACTACCGCCGCATTATGATATTTCGCGCGCCAAAAAGCTATTTCCCTAGCGTCGTAAGACGGCTTTTGTTCCTGTTTGTAAGCTCTATCGTGTTCTTCGTCAATTATTATAAGCCCTAAATTTGAAAAAGGGGCGAAAATCGCCGAACGCGCGCCTAGCATAAGTTTTATTTTTCCGCTTTTTGCCGACGTAAAAAGTTCGTATTTTTGAACGGAGCTAACGCCGCTGTGCCAAACGCCGCAAAGCTCGCCGAAACGCCTTTGAACAATATCTACAAACTGCGGCGTAAGAGAAATTTCAGGTATTAAAAAAATCGCGCTTTTGTTAAGGCTTAAGGCTTTTTCTATGCAGTTTAAATATACTTCGGTTTTACCCGACGCCGTAACGCCGCGCAGCAAAAACGCCTGCGAAACGCCCGAAGATATGATTTTATTTATTTCGTTGACGGCGTTTTGCTGGTATGAAGTTAAAGGAAAAGAAGAAATTTGAGGTTTTATGCAGGTTAAGTCTTTGCAATTGCGGCGTTCTTTTTCAGTTATTGCGCTTGAACTTTGAGCTTTACGCCGTTTAGGCGGAGTCATAGTCAAGGCAATTATGCACGCCAAAGACTCGCCTAAAGAGCAAACGTAGCTTTCGCAAATATATTTTGCAAGAGCTGCCGTTTCGTCCGTTATCAAAGTTTCCGCGTCTATTATTTTAGAAATCGCCTTTAATGTAAAGTCCCCGCATATGTCAGTCTCTACAGCGCGCAAAACATAGCCCGTCAAAGTTCTTTTTCCAAAAGGAA
>JAISLV010000188.1 GCA_031277075.1 Endomicrobium sp.
GTTTGAGAAATAACCCCCGCTTTTTTTAAAATTTCGGGGTTGATTTCGGTTCCTGCGTCAAATTTGTTCAGTTTATCTAAATTTACTATTTCGTATTCTTTTCGGAAAGAATTATTAAATCCTCTTTTGGGCATTCTTCTTAAAATAGGCATCTGCCCGCCCTCAAAACCTATCTTTTTTGCGCCGTCGCCAGAGCGCGCTTTTTGACCTTTAGAACCTCTTGTGGAAGTGCGCCCATGCCCCGAACCTACGCCTCTTCCGACTATTTTCTTTCTGTGTTTTGAACCTTTCGCAGGTTGTAAATTATTTAAGCCTATCATATTTCTGCAACCTCTTTATTTCTTATTTTGGCGACTTCTTCTTTAGTGCGCAGCTCTTTAAGCGCCCCAATTGTAGCGTATACCACGTTAAACGGATTTGAAGAGCGCATAGATTTTGTAAGAATATCTTTTATTCCCACAGCTTCTAAAACAGCTCTGACGGCTCCGCCTGCTATAACGCCTGTCCCCGGCGCCGCCGGCTTTAACAAAACCTTGCCGGAACCAGATATGCCAGTAATTTCGTGCGGTATGGTGTTTCCCTTGAGCTGAACGGGAATCATACTCTTTGAAGCGTGGGCGCTTCCTTTCTGTATAGCGGCTTGCACTTCATTGGCTTTTCCAAGACCGCAGCCGACTTTTCCGCTCCCGTCTCCGACTACAACCAAAGCGTTAAAAGAAAATCTCTTACCGCCTTTAACCACTTTTGCCACTCTGTTGACAGCGACGACGATTTCTTTTAAGCCGTTATCGTTTTGTTGTTGTTGTTTTCCTGTGCGTTCAGCCAACTGACCCTCCAAATAACTATTAAAGTTTAAATTTCAAAGCTCAAAGAAATTCAAGCAGTGACAAAATAATTAAAATATTTTCGTCTTTTGAGTTGAACTTTGCGCTTTGAACTTTTGTTTAGAATTTTAATCCGTTTTCTCTAGCCGCGTCGGCTAAAGCCTTTACTTTGCCAGTATACTCATAACCTCTGCGGTCAAAAACGACGTTTTTTACGCCTTTTTCAACAGCTTTTTTCGCTATTAAACCGCCGACTTCTTTTGCGGCGTTTACAGTGTCGGTAATGTTTAATTTGCCTTTAAGCTCGGGCGAAAGAGTGGACGCAGACGCAAGAGTAATTCCTTTGCTGTCGTCAATAATCTGGGCGTAAATATGCTTATGCCCGCGATGCACGCTTAAACGCGGCTTATCCTGCGTTCCGCTGATTTTACTCCTTACTCTTTTTACGCGATAATCAAATCTTTTGTTTGAATCTTTCATCTATTTCCTCATTTATGAAGTTTAGGCTTAAAAATTGACAAGACCCGTCCAAATGCCGTCGGATACTATCTTTGCAAAAAAGCCGTCGCGGCATTGCGTAATCTCTTTAAGAAACGAAAAACATTGCTTTTTGCCGCCTCTCAACTTATCCGCTTCTAAACTTCCAATCTTATTATTCTATTTCTTTCCGCCCGCCGCGGCTTTACCCGCTTTTCTTATTATGTATTCGTCGGCGTAGACTGTCGTCTTGCCGTCGGCGCTTAAAGACGAAGTCGTATATCTTATGCCAAACCCCTTGTAAGGTTCCGGCGGCTTTACGGCTTTTACTCTTGCGGCAAAAGCCCCTACTTCGTATTTGTCAGATCCCGTGACCGTTATTATCGTATTTTTATCAGGGTCAAGAACAGAAGTAACTTTTACAGTTTGCGGAATGGGAACGCTGACATTGTGCGAAAAACCTACGGTTAAAATAAGATTTTTTCCGCCTTCAATATTAGCTTTATACCCAAGTCCAACCGCTTTGAGTTCTTTTTTAAATCCTTTTGTCACGCCTTCAAGCATATTGACTATTAAACCTCTGTAAAGCCCATGGAGCATATTGTGGTCTCTTGTGTTTCCGAGAGCTTCTACAAGAAGGCTTCCTTTGTCAATTTTAACAGACACTTTTTTGTCTATCGGCTGTGAAAGTTTTCCTCCGGGTCCCGTTATTTCTAAGACGCCGTTTTTAAATTCAGCTTTAACTTTGTCCGGCATTTGAACCGGTTTTTTACCTAAGCGACTCATTGTTTATTCCTTATTTTTTAATAACTTTCAGAAACGCTTTGACGCTAATTTTACGCGATATTTTTTAGTTTAGGCGACGCGTTTAATTTTTGACGCTAAACGGGTCTTGCGCAATAAAGCGTAAGCTAAAAAGACAACGCAAAATTAAAAACTACCACACGAAACCTATCACTTCGCCGCCGATTTTTTCTTTTCTTGCCCGTCTGTCCGTCAACAAACCTTTAGACGTTGAAACTATCGTCACGCCCAAACCTCCTACGGTTTTAGGCATTTCGTCATACCCTCTGTAAATTCTTAAAGACGATTTTGAAACCCTTTTAATTCCCTGAAGAACCTGTTTGCCTTCGGCGGTATATTTAAGATACACTCTCAAAACGCCCTGTTTGTGGTCTTCAATGTTTTTATAATTTGCTATATATCCCTCGTCTTTTAAAATTTTTGCGATCTCAATTTTAAGTTTTGACGAAGGAACGTCGACTTTCTCGTGAAGTTTTGCATTCGCGTTGCGCACGCGCGCAAACATATCTGATATAGGATCTGTAATCATTCAACAACCTCTTTTTTTATTTTACCAGCTTGATTTTGTAACTCCGGGAATTTCGCCGTTATGCGCCAATTTGCGCAAACATATTCTGCAAAGCCCGAAATCTCTGTAATAGCCTCGCGGTCTTCCGCACAGGCGGCATCTATTCCTGTACCGCGTTGCAAATTTTTGAGGTTTGCGCATCTTTGCTTCTGCTGATGTTGTAGCCATTTAACAATATCCTCTTTTATTTTTAACAACAGGCTTTAAAACTAGCTCTATATCTCTATTTCTCGTCTCAAAATCTGCCGTTGCTTTTAGCTTATTTCGTATCTCTTTTTTTAAACGGCATCCCTAAAGATTCAAGCAGAGCTTTCGCATGCTCGTCTTTTTTTGCCGTCGTTACTATAGTTATATTCATACCTCTGGCTTTATCGGATTTTTCCACGTTAACTTCGGGGAAAATATATTGTTCCGTAAGACCGAGATTAAAATTTCCTCTTCCGTCAAAACCGTTGGGTTCTATACCTCTAAAATCCCTAATTCTCGGTATTGCCGTATTGATGAGCCTGTCAAGAAATTCATACATCATAGCGTTTCTCAAAGTAACTTTAACGCCTATAGGCATACCCGCGCGCAGCTTAAAATTTGATATGGATTGTTTCGCTCTTGTAACCTGCGGTTTCTGTCCTGCAATTTGCGTAAGTTCTTCGGTGGCGATATCCAAAACTTTAATGTTTTCTTTAGCTTCGCTTAAACCTATATTAACGACGACTTTTGTAAGTTTAGGTATTTGGTGAATGTTTTTAAACCCGAACTGTTTTGAAAGCTCGCTAACTACGTTTTTTTGGTAAAAATCTTTTAAACGAGGTTGATTCATTTTTTGTTCCTTATTTTTTCTATGGCTAGGACTGTATTCCTTTGCCCCTTCTTTAAAGTTGGAAAGTTTTTTTGTCTATTGACTTCGTCTGCTTTCTAACCGCGCCGATTAGCGTTGTTTTGCCTGTCGGCAAATCTTTTTTATTGTTTGCTTCAACATATCTTTTGCCGTTTTTAAATTATCATTTCGCCGCATTTTCTGCAAACGCGGATTTTCTTGCCGTCTGAAAGAGCGTCAAGTTTCGGGCGGACGGCAGATTCGCATTTAGGACATACAAGCATTACTTTACTAATTGACAGAGGAGCTTCTTTTTCCCTTATTCCTCCGGGGTCTCTTTGAGTGGGCTTTGTATGTCTTTTTACGAAATTGATTTTTGCGACTATCACTTTTTCTTTGTCGGGATAAACCTTAAGAACTTCGCCCGTTTTGCCTTTGTCTTTTCCCGCCAGTATTTTCACTTTATCTTTCTTTTTAATGTTTAACATTTTCTTCCCTATACGATTTTGAATGCGCGACGCTGAAACTTGCATAAAAACATACAGCGTCTGCAAATATTTATATATTCCGCGGCTTTGCGCAGAATGACGGCTTACGCCGTCGTTTGCTTCTACTTTCTAATCGCCGACTATATTACTTCAGGAGCCAGAGAAATAATTTTAAGATAATTGTTTTCTCTGAGTTCCCTTGCCACAGGTCCGAAAATGCGGGTTCCCTTAGGCTCGCCCTCGTCGTTTATTATAACGGCGGCATTGTCGTCAAACTTAATATAAGTTCCGTCGGGACGGCGTATTTCTTTTACAGTGCGCACGATTACGGCTTTAACTACGTCGCCTTTCTTAATATTTCCGTGAGGGATAGCGTCTTGAACCGAAGCGTGAACAACGTCGCCTATGCTTGCATAACGACGTTTTAGCCCTTTTGTAACTCTGAAAACGCGCACCAATCTTGCGCCTGAGTTGTCTGCAACGTTTAATATGCTTCTTTCTTGAATCATTGTTATTTCCCTTTTGTAGAAGTTTACAGAACCAAACTACCCCATTACAACTTGCGCGTTTGAAATGCGCTTTTTTATCTTTTATAAACCGCTTATCTGCGGCGTCTCAATTTATACATATACAAACTCGGGTTTAAGAAAACTAAACGGTTGAGAAAGAAAGATAAGCCGTCGCCCGTTTCGTCAGCAGTTAATCGATTTTCTTCAACTTCTAACGCCGTATTATACGGCTTTCGCAATTATTTCAACCAAAACCCATCTTTTTGTTTTTGACAAAGGTCTTGATTCCATTATCTTTACCTTATCGCCGAGCTTTGACTCGTTTTTCTCATCGTGAACCGCAAATTTGCTTTTTGTTTTCAACACGCGGTCGTATAAAGAATGACGATAAGTTCTCTCTATTGAAACTTGTCTTGTTTTATTGCTTTTGTCGCTTACTACTATTCCTGTGCGGAATTTACGTTTTCCACGTTCTGCCATTTTTCCTTCCTATTTTTCAGGCGGGATTGCCCGCCTATTAATTAGCCTGTTTTTGAGCAAGAAGCGTTTTTACTCTCGCTATATTTCTTCTCAACATCCTCAACTCTAATCCGTTTTTTAAAGGCGAAGCCGAGTGGCGGAACCTCAGTTTAAAAAGCCTGTCTTTGAAATCGGCAAGTTTAACGTTAAGTTCGGCGTCTGACATATTTTTCATTTCGTTCCAGTTTTTGCTTTTCATCTTAACCTCAAATATCGGCTCTGACTAAAATTTTGGTGTGTATAGGAAGTTTGTTTGAAGCAAGCGTCAGAGCTTTTTTTGCTTCGGCTTCTGGAAGTCCTTCCATTTCAAACATAATTCTTCCCGGCTTTACTACCGCAACCCAAAACTGCGGGTCGCCTTTGCCTTTACCCATTCTGGTTTCGGCGGGCTTCTTAGTGACTGGTTTATCAGGGAATATTCTGATCCACACTTTTCCGCCCTTCTTTATAAATCTTGTAAGCGTTATACGCGCCGCTTCTATCTGATTGCTGTTTATCCACACAGGTTCAAGAGCCTGAAGCCCGTATTTCCCAAAAGCCAAATACGCGCCGCCTTTGGCTTTGCCTTTCATTCTGCCCCTGTGCGTCTTTCTATACTTAACTCTCTTTGGCATCAACATATATATGTCCTTTTGTCTATTTCAATTATAGCGACAATCGTATTGCCGCGCAGAAAAAAGCGTTAACTGCGCCTGTGTTCTTCCTGCCCGCCTGAAGTCATCGCCTCAGCGGAAACGAGTTTTGCTTCTTCTAGTAATTCTTTGGCGGTTTTTTTGAAATATTCTTTTTTGAATATCCAAACTTTTACGCCGATCTGCCCCATAGTCGTATAGGCTTCCGTGAAACCGTAATCTATGTCGGCTCTAAACGTTTGAAGAGGAACTCTTCCTTCTTTAAGCCACTCGGTTCTTGCGATTTCCGCTCCGCCCAATCTGCCCGACACCATAACTTTTATTCCCTGCGCTCCCGCAGCTATAGCTTTTTCAATGGTTTTCTTCATAGCTCTTCTAAAAGCTATTTGTTTTTCCAACTGGAAAGCTATTCCTTCGGCGGCAAGCTGAGCGTCGGTTTCGGGTCTTTTTATTTCCATAACGTTGACGAAAGTTTTTTTCGCCGACATTGTTTCAAGCTCTTTTCTCAAATTTTCTATACCCTGTCCGCCTTTCCCGATTACTATTCCGGGACGGGCTGTATAAATGTTTACTCTTAAATATTTGCCGGGTCTTTCAATGCCGATTTTTGACACTGAAGCCATTTTAAGTTTATCTTTTAAATAAACTCTTATATGGCGGTCTTCCTCTATGAAGTTCGGCATTTCTTTAAGGTTGAACCACTTGGATTCCCAATCTTTAATATATCCAAGCCTTACGCTTTTTGGATGTACTTTATGACCCATTTACTTACCCTTCTTTAGAAGTTTAGAGAGCTTAGCGGCTGAAAAAATGAGAGAAACTCCGTTTGCATTATCCGCAACTCCCGCTCAAATTCCCAACTTCCTAACTTCTCAATCTTCTTTCTTTATTTTTCCGTTTTTTTAGCGCCTAAAATGTTTTGAGAGGCTTTCGCTTCAACAGGTATTGCCGCGGTTGAAACTGAAGCCGATTGAACGATTTTTTTCTTTCTTCTTTCAGGAAGCGCGCCCGCGTCCGTAACAACTATCGTAAGATGCGAGGTTCTCTTTTTTATAGGCATTCCTCTGCCCATAGGACCTGGTCTCATTCTTTTAAGAATAGTCCCGTTTCCAACCCAAGCTTCTTTAACTTTTAAACCTGAATAATCTTTTAATTTGCCTGAATTTGCAGTTGCGCTCTTTAAAACTTTCTCAACAAGAGTTGAGGAAGATTTAGGCAAAAAAGAAAGTATTTCAAACGCCTTTTCAACTTTTTTATTTCTGATAAGCGTTAAAACCTGATTTACTTTTCTGGGCGCGTATCTTACAAATTTTGCGGTTGCTTGTGCTTGCATCTTTATATCCTTTTTAACGGCAAGATGAAAGATAAAAAGCGAAAGTAAGTTTTGTCGCTACTTTCAGCTTTGGGTCGTTAAACCTTCAACTTTCAGCTTTTACGTGAGTGATGTTTCTTGTCTTGTCATTCCGCCGTGACCTTTAAAAGTTCTGGTCGGGGCGAACTCGCCAAGTTTATGTCCTACCATTTGTTCCGATATAAAAATCGGCAAAAACTTTTTGCCGTTATGTATAGCGAAAGTATGTCCGACAAATTCGGGCGTTATAACGCTTGCTCTAGCCCAAGTTTTGATAACTTTTTTATCGCCGGATTGATTTTGCTTTTGAACTTTCTTCAAAAGTTTTTCATCCACATATGGACCTTTTTTTGTTGAACGACTCATTTGTTCCTCTCATTTGGAAGTTTAAATAAACGGACGACAAGCGAGTTTTACGCTTATAATCTTCCTGCAACCTTACGGTCGGGGAATTGCGTAGGTATATTAAACCTTAAAACTCCTAAAACTCAAAAACCCGTTCTATAAACCAATGCCGCTGTTTTCTTCTATCTTTGGAAATTTTTTATTGCGTCCGCTTCTTCAATTTCCCGACTTCTGCTTAACCTTTCTTTGCTTTATTACGATGGCTTACTATCACCCAGTCATACACTTTTCTCGGTCTGGTTTTAAAACCTTTAGCAGGCTGATTCCAAGGACTTCTAGGCTGATTGTTTCCTTTACTCCTTCCTCTTCCGCCTCCATGAGGATGGTCAACGGAATTCATCGCGGTTCCGCGAACGTGGGGTTTAAACCCTTTGTGGCGGTTTCTTCCTGCGGAGCCTATCGTAATATTTTCGTGGTCAATATTGCCGACTTGACCAATCGTCGCATAACATTTTACGCTGATGAGCCTTATTTCGCCTGAAGGCATTCTTACGTGCGCGTAATCCCCTTCTTTTGCAAGAAGTTGAGCGGCAGAACCCGCTGAACGCGCAAGCTGAGCGCCTTTTCCTGCGACAAGCTCTATGTTATGAATAAACGCGCCTAAGGGAATATTGATAAGCGGAAGAGCGTTTCCTGATTTTATCTCGGCATCCGGACCGGACATAAGGATATCTCCCGTTTTTACTCCCACAGGCTGTATTATGTATCTTTTTTCTCCGTCTTGATATTTGAGAAGGGCTATTCTGCTTGAGCGGTTGGGGTCGTACTCAATAGCTATAACTTCGGCGGGAATATTTACTTTTTCTCTCTTAAAATCAATAATTCTGTAAAATCTTTTGTGACCGCCGCCTCTGAAACGCACCATTACCTGACCGGTATTGTTGCGTCCGCCTTTCTTCTTTATTATTGAAGTTAAAGATTTTTCGGGAGAAGTTTTCGTTATATCTGAAAAATCCGAAACCGACATCTGTCTTCTTGACTGCGTATAAGGCTTAAACGTTTTAATAGGCATTTCTTAATTCCTGTTTATCGGAAAGCCGGCGTTTGCGCGCCGCCTCCATAGTTGCTTCTTGCCGCCAAATCTTGTTTAGACGTTTCAAATTAGTCGTTATTTCCTAACTCCTAACTCCAACTCTCAAACTAAATTTAGGCTTCTTCGACCATTTGAATTTCTTGACCTTTGCCAAGTTTTACTATAGCTTTTTTCCAATCGCTTCTGTAGCCTGAATGCGCGCCCATTCTCTTTTCTTTTCCAAGATAATTTGCGGTATGCACGCTTTCAACTTTTACTTTAAACAGAGTTTCAACGGCGTTTTTAATCTGAAATTTATTCGCGTCTTTGTCAACCATAAAAGTATATTTATTGTCTTTCTCTTTTAATGACGACGCTTTTTCAGTGACAATCGCTTTTTTAATTATGTTTCTGATATCCATTTTCTTTCCTTATAAAACTTCCTGCTGTTTTTCTTTTATAGTCTCAAGAGCTTCGGGGGTAGTTATGAGTTTGTCCGCCCAAAGAACCTGATAAGCGTTGATATTTTTAATATTTTCAACGACGACATTTTTGACGTTTCTTGCCGCAAGTTTAAAAATTCCGTCGGGGTTAATTGCAAAAACCACTTTTTTATCGGAAAGTTTAAGATTCTTTATAAGTTCGGCTATCTTTTTTGTCTTCGCTTCTTCTACTTTGACCGAGTCTACAATTATGACGTTTCCGTTTTGAAACTGAGCGGAAAAAGCCATATTAAGAGAAAGTCTTTTTTTCTGCTTTGACATCTTTGTGTAATAGCTTCTCGGCTGAGGACCGAAAATTATTCCGCCTTTTCTCCAAAGCGGCGAATTTCTCTGTCCCGCGCGGGCATTGCCCGTGCCTTTTTGTTTCCAAGGTTTTGCGCCCGAAAAAGAAACTTCGCCTCTTGTTTTTGTTTTATGCGCGCCTGCTCTTTGATTGTTCAAATAAGCCGTCGTAATTTCGTGCAAAAGCGCGGTTGAAATTTCCGCGTTAAAAAAAGACGGAAGCTCAATTTTCCCTTTTTCCTGTCCTTTTGAATTATAAACTATCGTTTCCATTTTTTACCTTTCCAATCCAATTTAATTAACAATGCGAAAGATTAAGAGCAAAAGTTACGCGTTTTCGCAGGAATTAAACGCATTGCCTGTTTTTGCAAAAACGCCTTATTTTCAGCTTTCATCTTTCAACTTTGAAGAAATAACAAAGTTATTTTTTCTTTGATTTCCCGACGGGTTTTTCAACTTTTACTACGGGAATTTTCTTTATCGTATTGCTTATAAAAAGCGTTCCGGTTTTCACCGCAGGAACGCTTCCTTTGATAAGCATAAGATTTTTTTCCGCGTCAACGTCTACAACAAGCAATTTTTGTATTGTAACATATTCATTGCCAAGATGTCCAGACATTCTCATGCCTTTAAACAATTTTTGGGGTCCCTGCCCGCCTGAAGAACCTCTGGCTCTCATTCTGTCGCTTTGTCCGTGAGTTCTCGGCTGCATTCCGAAATTGTGCCTCTTTATAACGCCCGCAAAACCTTTGCCTTTTGTCAAAGCTCGGACGTCAACATAGTCGCCCGCTTTAAAAGCGTCAACTTTTATTTCCTGTCCTACGGAAAAAGAAGAAGAATCGTCAACTCTTACTTCTTTTAAGATTTTTTTGGGGGAGAGATTGTTTTTCTTAAAGAAACCGCTTTGAGGTTTTATAAGTTTTTTTTCCAGCGCGTCTCCAAACCCAAGCTGAACGGCGTTATATCCGTTTTTATCGGACGTGCGAACATCCGTAATTACGCAAGGTCCCGCTTCAACGACGGTAACAGGAATTAAGTTTCCCTTAGCGTCAAAGACCTGCGTCATTCCTATTTTTTTGCCAATTATTGATTTTAACATATTTTCTCTCTGCATTTCAAGGGCGTACTCGCCGCCTCTATTATTTTCTTTTGCTTTTTGACTTTTCTTTTTGCCGTTAAACGCAAAGTATTTTGCGTTCAGACGGCGCTTGCAATAACAAAGTTTGATTGTCTTACAAAAGCGCGAACAAACTCCTGCATGTAAGTAAGAATATGCGCGTCAAACGCGCTCGTTTCGTTTACATTTTTATTTCTATGTCCACGCCCGCAGGCAAATCAAGCTTCATCAGCTCTTCAACCGTTTTTGAAGAAGGCTCGCGGATATCAACAAGTCTTTTATGAATTCTCATTTCAAATTGTTCTCTTGACTTTTTGTCGGTGTGAACGGAACGGTTGACGGTATATTTTTTTATATGCGTGGGCAAAAGAACGGGACCGGTTATCGCCGCGCCCGTGCGTCTTGCCGTCTCAACAATTTTCGCCAAAGAATCGTCCAGCATTTTATGGTCGTAAGCGCGCAATTTAATCCTTAATCTCTGCGTCGGAACTGCTTTTTCATTTGACATTGTTTTTCCCTATGCTTGTTTTTTACTTTTTTGCGCAAAATTTGTAGCGCCAGACTATAGCGTCTTCTTCAAACGCTGCGCCGCCCCGCCAGAGGCTAAATTTTGTATTGTCTTTATTTCTCTTTTCCCTATTATTCCACTATTTCCGTAACTACTCCCGAACCTACCGTCCTGCCCC